>NZ_JAYGGZ010000046.1:0-60776 GCF_034931465.1 Anabaena sp. UHCC 0399
GCAAAGGCTACTGCTGTACTCACCATTCGCGCTTTAGGTAGAGTCTGTCCATCATCTCCTACAACTATCCAAGGCTCACCTTTTCCAGTGACTGCACTGTGTACGGTGTAAGGCTTGCGGTCTATGAGGGTAGTAGCTGAAGCTGTTAGTGTTCCGGTGCGACGGTAACGCTCGGCTTGTGCTTGGAAAACTGGCTCAAAGAGCGATCGCATTTTTGGATCTAAGCCAAATTCCAGCGCATACAGTAAGAAAGGATTGCTAACTGTATATTGGTTAACTTGGGAATTGGTATCAGTTCGCTGACGCTGGATGGGAACTTTCAACCCTTCTACTAACGCAGTCTTATATTCACCCCCAACAGCAGAACCTTCAACCTCAAAGCCCCATAATTGAAAAGCACGCGCGGCATATTCTTCATACCCTAAGCGGGTTTCAGGGTTGACGCGGGTCAGAGTACGCCCTTCTTTATCTTTGGCGGTTGTAGCACTGGATAAAATACCATCCCGCACTACCCGCAAGTATGACCAATCTAAAACAATTTGATCAACTGCTGCTGCATATTCTGGATGATAGCTTTTTAAGTTGTGCAGTGCTGCCAGCATCCTACCTAAATCTAACGCAGACCAGCCGTTACCTTGGGGAACTGGATTCCCGCCGTAATCTATTACTTGGAGCGATCGCGTATCATAACCCCGATTTGGCAATTCCCCTGCAAATAAAGGCAGTTTACCTAAAGCAGCTAATAAATGACGGGTGCGCTGATCAAATTCTTGGGGTGTAATTATATCTAGCGATCGCGCTGCATGAAGTGCTGCTAGATAATCTCCTAACCCCCAAAGAGTTGCACCTTTAAAATCACTGCGATCGTTTATCAGCCCACTTTTAGAATGATAATTTGCTTGAAAATACCTCCATGCTGCTGCTGCATAACGCCGTTCAACTACTGTTAGAGGTCGAGTTAGTTTTAGGTTAGACGATGGTTCACCAACTGGAGGAATAGGTGCGATCGCCACTTCTACAACTTGAGAAGTATCCGCAGAGATTTTCGTGGGAACGCTAGGATTTAGTGGAGTTGCAGGTGTCGCAGCCGGAGTATTATTACTAGGCGGTTTAGTTGGTGTACCGATAGATGCAGAAGCAATTAAAGGCCGATTCCCTCTAGCTTTGTAGTAGAGAATTTCTAAAATTAGCCCGTTGGTATTGCCAGTTAAAGCTTTATTCGGCTGCTTCGATTCCTCATAAATCCCAGCATAGTAACCATCATCATTAGGGCTGCGAAGTTCTTTAACTGTATCAAACAGTTTTTGCGCGTAAGCATTATCTGGAAAAAGATAACGCCAACCAAAAGCTGCCTTTGTACTCACGCTGCGAAATTGCGGGTAAGGTTTGTTTTCGTCTGTAATTGTTGCCCAGGCGTTACCATTAGCGTAAACAGTATTGTAGAGAAAATAGGGTGCTTGGTCGATGTTATCTTCTGTCACCGCCGTCAACTGACCTGTAGCATCATACCGCCGCTTCTGCACATCTAAAACCCTAGCGGCAAAATCTGCTAATTCTCCTTGCAAGCCAAATTCGATGCCATCTAAAATATAAGACTCACTAACAACGTAATTATTGGCGTTAGTGGTTTGAAAATCGCGGGTATCAACGGGAATTTGGACACCGTTAATCTCAACCATCTTATATGGTTCAAAAGCCAGGGCTTTGGGTGCAGAAAAACCCCAAAGTTGATAACCTCTAGCACCGTATTCCTCGTAGCCGAGTCGTCCTTCTTGTACCAGTAATGTTTTGTTATCTGGGAGAACTGTCGCGCCAAACAGTTGTTCATCTTTGAGCGATCGCCCGATTTGCCACTTGGCGACAATTCCCTTCAGCCAGTCATTATATTGCGGGTGACAAGTACGAATCACATCAAACGCCGCTAATATCCGACCTATATCCAAAGCAGACCAGCCAATCCCGCGTTCAATAGGATTGTTACCATAATCAACCATCTGTCCGGTAGCTACGTTGTAAACTTTATTCGGTAAAGCATCTTCAAATAACTTTAGGCTGCCGAAAGTTGTCAAGAACTTGTTGAGACGCGCATCAAAGTCTGCTTGGTCAGTAAGATTTAGCGATCGCGCCGCATTCAACGCCATGAGGTAGTTTCCCATATCCCAGAGCGTACCAGAAGGATAACCCCCAGTAGAATTGGTAAATCCCGTTGCTGGCTGATAATTTTTGACAAAATATTGCCAAGCCGCACGAGCATAAGTTTGTTCTTCTGGGGTGAGAGGGGCAGTAATATTGTTACAACTACTAGAATTTTGAGATAAGACTGGTGTTGGGATGTAAAACAATAATTGCAGAAATGTCCCAACGAGGAACAATGCAATCCATCTCAACAGCTTTTGTTGATGGTGTTTGTATAGCATATATAAATAAAAAGTTAAGAGCGTCATAGCGCGATCGCACAAATAATTCGAGTAACGGGAATGGCTAGTGGAACGCGCAGATCAGAGCGAAAGAAAGCAAGTAGTATCTGCCAGTTGATTGCTAATTATTAACTGTTGCCCAAACTATAAGCGGTTTGCCAACTTGCTTGTATAGCAAGCTTTCTAGAATCACACCATTATTGTTAGCGGTGAGAGATTTATTTGGCTGACGCAGAGATTCATAAAAGCCGTTGTACCAGCCATCTTGAGATTTAAGGTTGGCTTGGACAAAATCAAATAACTGGTGAGTGTAAGCCGTGTTGTAAAGTACGTGCCAACCGATCGCAGCTTTGGCACTCAGGAAGCGTAAATTATTATGCTGTTCTTGAGTATCTGTCATCGTTGTCCAAGGTTTACCATTAACAAACAAGCTGTTGTAAACAAAGTAAGGCGGACGATCTAAGTTGTCTTCTGTCAGGGCAGTTAATTCTTTTGTTGCTTGATAACGTGCTTCTTGAGCAGCTAACATCCTATCTGCATAAGCTTTACTCACATCTTGCACCAACCGTATTCACCCGTACAGGTGAAAGGAACTAGTGCCAAACTATAACAACAGGTGAATATAACTAATCAAGTATATTTAGTAATAAATACAACTTAAATAGTATCATTAATACAGAGACAGACAGATGATGGAATGCACAGACTTCTTGACCTCAGATCATAGAGATGATTGCATCTGAGTCTCAAAACATGAGAGAAAAGGCGTGAAATATTGAAATTAAAGCAAGAAAAATGCTTGCCCACGCCCAAGAATTAGTTTACAGCCTAAAGGAATTGATGCCGACGCAGTACCAAAAAGATAACCTAGAGACTATGTTGGCGTTATTTTTGGAGGCACAAGGACACCCATTACCCGAACATAGCCAGACAAAATCCCCCAGTGCAATCAGCCGATTTCTGAATATCAATCCTTGGTCAACTAGGGAAATGATTCGGAGAATTCGCCACCAAGTATTACAAACAGTTGTCAAATCATTATCCTCATCTGGCAGAGGACGTAGACCATTTTTACAAGTAATAATTGACCTGACGACTTTAGAAAAACGAGGCAAATTTAAAGAATTTAGTGATTTAATCAAAGTCTATAACGGTAAGCGTGGTCTCCATTTGGTAGTAGTTTATTTGGTCATAGGAAAATGGCGTATTCCCTCTCCTTACGGAGACGCTACGCGAAGGAATTTTCGGGTTTGGCGAGGTAAGGGAACGCCTTCCCCAGCACAGTTGGGGCTATCCCTAGTGAAACGTTTACCTCAATCTTTAACTCAACATTTCCAGACAATTATTTTAGCGGATACAGCTTTTGGCAGTGTCGAATTCTTGGAGGGTATACGTCAGCTTAAATATCATGCCGTTACAGGTGTAGCTATTAGCCGTAAATTAGTTGATGGCAGGGTTTTACGACATTTACATCAACAAGGGCAGCAGGTTCGTTTGTTTGGCTTAAAGTTTCCCGTTACGGTGTCTTGGTATTACTTAAAGCGTGATAACGGCAAGTTAGAAAAGCGTTTTGTTCTGTCTACCCGTCCCATTAAAGCCTCTACTCTGCGGTGGTGGGGTAAGCGTCGTTGGCAGATAGAAGGTTGGTTCAAGACTGTAAAGCATCGTTTTGGTTTACACCGCTTTGGACAAGGGACTCTGCTCGGTATGTATCGCTGGCTGATTCTTTCTCTCACTGCTTATCTCATCGCTCATTGGAGTTATCTGCATACTCAGCCAGCATCCCCACCTGATTGGGGACAAGCTGCACAAACAGCAAGAGAATCTATTTTCCCTCAAATAGTTGTGTATCTTCTTTTACTGGATATTGAACGCCTAACTCCCCTTACACGTAGTTGTGGTTTTGACATTCATATTTCCAGGTGCAAGATGTGAGTTTAGGCAATGCTTTAAATCCGGTTTCAATGCCGTCGAGAATATAAGGTTCGCTGAGGACGTAGTTATTTGCACCTGAGTTACTAGCGTCGCGGCGATCATAAGGAATACCCTGGCTGTAAAGATTGACAAAAGCAGTATTAGACTTATAGTCTAAGGCTTGCTTGACATCTAATCCCCACAGTTTCAAACCATAGGCAGCATAGTTTTCGTAGCCTAAGCGGCCTTCCTGGTTATACTGTTCTTTCCCTTTAACAACGGCAGTACCGTACATTTGCCCGTTTTTGGTGAGACGCTTAACTTGCCAATGTTTCCAGACAGCTTGCACAGGCGATCGCATTTTGGGATACTTGGCTTCGACAATTTTCAGCCAGATTGCCATCCGTCCCAAATCAATGGCTGACCAACCAATTTCTTCTCGTTTCTCTAATTGTCCATAATTAACAGGTATAAGTGTTTTCGCGTTATAGACTTTGTTGGGCAATTCACCTTTATATAGTGGCAATGCTGCTAAAGTCTGCAACATCTTGGTCATCTTCGCCTCAAATTCTGCGGCTGAGATGATATCTAGTTCCTTAGCACTTACCAAAGCGGCGATCGCTGCCGCTTGATCCCACATAGTCACAGAATTAAAGCCATCAACAGAATTGACTAAGCCAGTTTTATCATTCCAGTTGCGTTGAAAATACGACCAAGCTAGACGCGCAGTTGCCAGGTCTACTGCATCCAGTTTTCTGACTCCAGACGTAGTAAAAGGTGTTTTGCTGATTAGTTCACTGGGAGCAATTGCTGTTCCTGGCAAAACTACGGAGTTAGCATCAAGTTTTGCTACATTTTGAGCTTGTGTTTCCAGGTCTGCTTGAGGGATAACAGGGGTAACAGTTTTGGATGTTGTGATTACAGGTGTTTGTGTATTTTGAGCAAGACGACTAGACCAAAAATTTAAAAGAGCGATCGTAACTCCAAGTAAATAAGTTAGCCGCCACAGAAAATTGTCCAAACTTGCGTTCTAGCCTGCTAAATGACTGAATTTCAGAATTACCATCGTTGTAATTACCTAAACGCAACGATGAGAATAAACTAGTATCACGATCAATCTGCCAATATAAATTCGGACCGAACCGCCAAGCACTAATTTGATTGTCTAAAGTTTGAGCATTAAATTTATATGGTTCTTTGTCTAAGTTGGCTGATAGTATTACAGCCGAAAGTAATTTACCGGAAGAAGAAACCTGTGGCGGTACAATTGGAGCTTCAACTTGAGCATTGAAATTTATAGCTGTGGGTAAACGGTTGAAAATATCCACTCCTGCTGCTGTAGAGAGAGTTACTTGTCCGATTTTTCCTTGCCAACCAATTTGTAAAGGAATATTGGTAATTGATTCCACACCCCGTTGCTCAAAAAAGTTAAAACCTGTTGTGAACAGTATTTTATTGCCATTGGGCGATCGCAATTGAAATCTTGGTTCGATGAACAAATTATGTTGACCGAAATTATCGGTATCATTCCGAAAGTCAGTTTGAATGCTTTCTAAAACTGCAAATGGCTTAACTGGTTCAGGAAAAGTTGATGGTGGACTAGGTTTTTGTGGCGGTTTTGGTAATGGTGGTGGTACTCGCAGACCAGGATTAAAGTTTTCCGGTGCAGCAATTAAAAGAGGTCTTAACTCTAATCGAGAAGGTAGTAATTGCAAGTTATTATCATTAAATTTGGTAGTTTCAAGGTCAAAATTGTGAAAATTTTCTCTAGGAATTACTGGGGTTGTTAATTCCGAAAACAATTTTCTGCTTTCATGTGCTTGTGCAGCTTGTAAATTAGCTGATGACAATGTCCAAATACCAAAGCTCCAAACTCCCAGCCATTGAATCTGTTTCATATTAATGCCGTAGCCGATCAAGACTAATAAGTTTATGCACTACAGAAGTTTGGCATAAGTTACTAAAATTAGCCCTTTTAGTAACGTTACTGAGTTTATTGATCGAGCGTAAAACCCCATCCCTTTATGGGTGGGGATGTAAGCGAGCCTGGGACTATGTTCAAATCGGCATATCTCAATTACCCGTATGCAACAGATCGTGGCGATCTAGTTGCAAGCTGTATCGCCTCGTGGGTGTGGCAGTTGACTGCGGAATATTATATAATCGGGAGAATAATGATTTAGGTAAAGGAAATCCTGCTCAGGAAAATACTTTTACCTCCTGACTTTTGTACTAGCATTTACCAAGATTTACCGGATAAATAAAACCCCAATTATTCATACCAGTGTGATTTACTAAAAATACACAAGAGCTACTCTACATTCAGGGAATTTACGGGGTTAACTTAACATAATTTGTCATGCAGCCACACTTATCAGAACATGATCTGCTGCTTAAATCCAGATTGCCTAAATCCTCATAATTCAGATGGAAAAAAGTCTTGTCAAAGTTGTGGTACTCCTTTAGTATCACTGTTAAGAAATCGCTTCCGTGTCATTCGAGTGCTTTCTGATGAAGGAGGATTTGGTAGAACCTATCTATCAGAAGATAAAGATAAATTAAATGAACATTGTGTCATTAAACAATTAGCACCAAAATTTCAAGGAACTTGGTCACAAAAAAAAGCAGTAGAGTTGTTTGCTGAAGAAGCCAAACGATTACAAGAACTAGGAGAACACCTCCAAATTCCCACACTGCTGGCTTACTTTGAACAAGACAACTGCTTGTATTTAGTACAACAGTTTATCAATGGACAGAACTTATTAAAGGAGTTGCAGCACCGGAAAAACTATAGGCCAGGAGAAATCCAAGCCATTCTCTTAGATATACTACCTGTCCTGAAATTTATTCACGATCGCGGTGTAATTCATCGTGACATCAAACCAGAAAATATTATCCGTTGTCGCAGTGATGGGCGATTAAATCTCATCGATTTTGGTTCTTCTAAGCAATTAACCGCCAAAGCCCAGAATTTTGGGACATCGATTGGTTCACACGGTTACTCACCCTTAGAACAAATCCGGGATGGTAAGGCTTATGCAGCTAGTGATTTATTCGCCTTGGGGGCTACCTGCTTTCACCTTTTAACGGGAGTTTCGCCCTTCCAATTGTGGATGGAACACGGCTATGGTTGGGTAACTAATTGGCGGAAATATTTGCATCGTCCAATTAATCCAGAGTTGGATTTTGTGCTGGATAAACTGTTGCAAAAAGACCTCAAAGACCGCTACCAATCAGCCGATGAAGCCCTGCAAGATATCACTCCGAAACAGCAGCTTGCATTACCAGCCGCCGGACAAACATCGGGAAAAATCCCCTCTACCCAAGTACATCAGACACCACGTTTAGGAATCTTACACGGCTTAGTGCGAACTGGTGTGTTAATGTCGGCTTTAATTCTATTATTTGGGTTTAGTGAATCTTGGTATGACCAATATCGCCGGATTTACAGCAGTTTATCCCCAAAGCTGATTCAGCGTCATAATAATTCCGCACCGGGGAAAGCGTTTTTAGCACAGCCACAAAAAACAACTTTGAGAGAGGTGGCTTTAGTCAACACCCTACCAGGACATGAAAACGCTGTTTCCTCAGTCGCCGTCAGCCGAGATGGTAAAATCATTGCTAGCAGTGGAGACGATCGCACCATTAAATTATGGAATATCGCCACCAGTGAAGAAATTGCTACTTTAAAAGGACACTCCCGTAAAGTCAATGTAGTAGTAATTAGTCCCGATGGTAAAACCTTGGTGAGTGGTGGTGATGACAACACCATTAAAATCTGGAATTTGAAAACTCGTCAGGTAATTCACACCTTAGCCGCCCATAGCGATGCAATTCATGCTTTAGCTATCAGTTCCAATAGTAAAACCTTAGTGAGTGGCAGTGACGATAAAACTATCAAAGTCTGGAATCTAGCTAACGGCAGATTAATCACTTCACTCAGAGGTCATAGATTTTGGATACGTTCAGTTGCTATCAGTGCCGATAATGTAACTATTGCTAGTGGTAGTTTTGATAAAACCATCAAAATCTGGAATTTACAAGCTGAATCTCTCATCCGCACAATTGCAGGTAGTGGCGAGACAGTGACATCAATTGCCTTTAGTCCTGATGGTAACACCCTCGCCAGTGCTAGCCGCGATCGCACCATCAAAATCTGGAATTTAGACGAAGGTACAAGACTCCGCACCCTCCAAGGTAGTACGGAAACAGTTACGGCTATTGCCTTTAGTCCTGATGGTAACACCCTCGCCAGTGCTAGCCGCGATCGCACCATCAAACTCTGGAATTTAGAGACTGGTGAAGAAATTCGTACCCTCGTTGGGCATGAAAACACAGTTACATCCGTCGTTTTTACACCTGACGGTCAAAGTCTCGTTAGTGGTAGTGAAGATAACACTATCAGAGTTTGGCGTGTGGGTAATTAAATACTTAGAGGCGAATTGGAAATCAATAATTTATATTGGTCGCAATTCATAAGGCCGCGCGTTGAGCGGCTAGGCCGACTTGTAGCAAATGCCGTCTCCCGGTAAGTTTGTGGCTGTACCGGGAGTTCTCTGGCTCTATTCAGATAAAATAGAGATAATATTCGTTGTCAGAATTTGATATGGATGCTTTAGTTCAAGAACTTGACATCAAACTGCGCCAATGGAAACCTGATATTGTTGAACAGGTACGCCAGTGCCTTGTAGAAATCATTGAATTGGCAGACCAAGATGCTCTAGATATTCTTCGCTCTAGAGTAGTTGAACAAGAAGTATTGGATCTGATTGATGAACCCTAAACCTGGTGAAGTATGGCTAGTAGATTTAGGACTTGCAGCTAAGACGCGTCCCATTGTCATTGTGTCTCGTTATGATCCAAATCCACCTCGCGCTTTAATTCTCTACATACCTGTGACGACACAAAATCGAGGGAGTACCTACGAAGTTAAACTGCCCAATGTGTCTTTTCTCCGACAGGGTTCTGTTGCCAATTTACAAGGTTTAGGCTCAATTTCTGCGGCAAGACTAGAGCGCAAATTAGGAGAGTTGTCAGACGAAACGATGCTTGAAATCAAGCAAGCTCTGATTTTTGTATTAGATTTAGCCGGCGGGGTGCAGCAGGATAGTGCGGTTGATCCGGATACCACTTTTTAAAAGTTTTACTACTAAAAGAGCGGAGAACGCACTAAATAATTGCCAGAAATCCTATTATTTCAGAACCTATTATTTTCCCTACTCCCCACTCCCTATTTTCAAGGCAGGTCTAACAACTGATTCATTACCCCATATCCAATCCCCATTACGAGAGTGATGCGTAAAGCCCCCGTGTTTTTAACCGGGGGATATAAGCGAACAGGACAAATGAATTTGTCCTTATCTTACAGATATTGTAAGATACAGTCATGTCAGAACTAACCTTAACATTAAAACTACCTTTTTATCGACTAAATCAAGTAAAAGCCCTTGAGCTTGAAAGGCTAACTACCATCAATACTCAAGTGGCTAACGACTTGCTTTTAATCGATAAAAAAGAACGTGCTAAGTTGACAAGTTCTGCCTTTCGCCATGTAGAAATAGGTTCAGCTTGGATTAACCAAACTATTCGTAATACAAACGCAAAAACAAAAGTCCAGCGATTTAAGCGAGTTTGGCTAGAAACTAATAATCAAAATTTCGAGATATCTAAGCAAGGCAATTTCTACACCGTTGCTTTCAATTTATTGAGAGGACGGAAAGGGCGAATACCTCTATCTATTCACCAAGGTTCGCATACTGATGTTTTAGATAAAGTGATTTCGGGAGAGGCTAAATTAGGTTCTCTCAAGTTATACAAATCTAAAAAAGGAATTTGGTACGCACTGATTAGTGTGTCAATGCAAGTTGCTGTACCACAATTAGTCAAAGGCTGGATGGGAGTAGACAGAGGACAAACAAATATTGCTGTTGCGGCACTGCCTAATGGTTTTGGTAAGTTTTGGCGGGGCGGACGAGTTAAGGCACTAAGAAGACAGTTTCAACGCACTCGCCGCAAGTTACAACAAGCCAAACAGCTGAAGGAAGTGAAGCGACTAGAGCAACGTGAAAGACGTATCATGACCCATATTAACCATGTGATTTCAAAGCAGTTGGTGCAGTTCGCCAGTGACTTTGGAATGGGGTTGCGGTTTGAAGATTTGTCTGGGTGTCGTCAGACGATGAAGCAGAAACAGAAAACTAAATCTGACGCTGCAAACAACCGCGATACATGGGCGTTCTATCAGCTGGAATTGTTCACTCGATACAAAGCAATTCGTGCGGGTGTACCCGTTGAATCCATACCTGCCCCATACACTAGTAAAACTGACCACCGCAACGGAGTGCTGGGTGTGAGAAATGGGAATTGGTTTAGAGGCTATGACGGGTATAGGTGTAATGCTGATTTTAATGCGGCCAGTAATATAGGTCAGTGGATAGGTTTTTCATGCCCTCTGGGTCTTCAGGAAGCTGTATCTGCAATGGGTACAGTCGATGCAGAGGGTGGGGTCAATGACAGTCCCCTATTAGTGTGAACTGTCCAAGTGAGTGGATTTATCCCTCACTTGGACAACCGCTAGAATCGCCGTCAATTTATTGCGGTGAGTGTCAACTATCCATTCGCCAAGATAATTGACAAATAGTGCCATGAGGGGACAGGGGCGATCGCTGAAATTTTCCTTGCAGTTGTTTTGCTAAATTAATAAACTGTTGCGTTCCCCGGCCTTGTTTAGCAGAATTTACTCCTAAACCATCGTCAATCACAGCCAAAGTGTACCAGCCGTCCAATGCAGCACAAGTAACTTGCAGGCGGGTTGCACCTGTGGCGTGCTTACCAACATTACACAAAGCTTCTTCTAAAAATCTACAAATTCCACGCTTTTGTTCGATGTTTAAATATCGCTCATCTAAAGGTTCAAAGCTGCGAATTTTAACTCGAATATGTTTAAAACAGGGAAAATTTCGTTCTAAAGTATAACTATAAACTTGATAGAGAATATCGTGCAGAGGTTCTTGTAAATTTAATACCAGATTATTCCCTAAATAAAGACTTGTATCTTTATCTAAGGATTCCTGCTGTAAATAGTCATAAATTCCTCTTAATTCGTAGTTTAATTTTTCTAGTTCCTTTTCTATTTCTGGAAGTAGTTCTTTTGTCGATTTATCTTGACCTCGTAGCAGTTGCAAAACTTTGGCAAGACTTTGCAAAGGTCCATTATGAATTGTTTCAAATGTGCTTTCTATAATAGCTTGACGAATTTTTATTCCTGAACGTAAAGCTTGATCATATTGATATAAAGCTGTGAGTTCCATGCCATTTATAATTAATACCAAAATTGCGGGAATGACTGGCAGCCACCAACCCAAAATTAAGCAGACATAACTAATAAATACCAAGGCACAACTAACTAAAATAACAACTATCAAATTGATCAAGGGAGATTTAGTTAGTCTAGCAATAGCAATTCCGCCAAAACCCCAGGCGAAAATCCATATATATTCCCAGTGATCATCCCAGGTGTTTAATAGCGGTCTACCATCAAGGACGGAACTAGTAATTTGACTGACAGCATGGGCTTGCATTTCTACTCCATAAACTCGCCCTTTGGCGGGTTGTGTGGATGGAGTAGCCGAAGTGGTAATAAAATCTTTACGACTGGGGGCGGTGATGCCAATAATCACGATGCGATCGCGTATCCATTCTGGGTTGATTTTACCACTTTTGATGTCATTCCCCGATAAAGTGCGAAATCTGGCGCGACCACTACGAAAATTGAGCAATACCTGGACTCCGCCTGCATCTGTGCGGATATATCCCCCAGAATTGGGTAAAAAGCGGGGTAGTTCAGTTTTGTCGAATCGCATAGCAGCGCGATCGCGAATGCCATTTTCTAAGAAAATATTATGATGGGCTAAATAAGCTGATGCTAATCTCACAGACAAGGATAATTTGTAGCCACTAGATGTTGGTGTGCCTAATAAAATTCGTCTTAATTTACCGTCAATATCAGTAATTTGGTCGGCAAAACCAATTTGTTCTGGAGGTAAGTTTGGCGGGGGTGGAATTGGTTCTGGTAAGACTTTTTCAATAGCAATTATGTTTTGATATTGTTGCAAAACGGTTGCTAGTTGACCATCACTAGGTTTAACTGGTAAATCTCGATAAATATCTAAACCAATAACTCTAGGTTGATATGTCTGCAATTTTAATAACAGCGCAGCTAAATCGCGATCGGAAATGAAAGACTCTATTTGATAGTCATTATGACGACGAATATCTTCTTCATTAATTCCTACAATGACAATTCTTTCATCAATAGTTTCTTCTGGACGCACACGCAGAAAATTATCAAATGCTAGCCATTCTAAAGACTGAATTAAACCCAGGTTACGAGCTAATATTACTAGAAAAATGACTACACATCCTGGTAATATTCCCACACGCCACATAGCAATTTCTGCTTTGATAATATTCCAAAGTCCAGGAGGCATAAGTTAATTCTCCAGTCTTTAGTGATAGGTAAAGGGGATAGGGGACAGGTGACAGGGGACAGGGACAAGAAATATTTTTTTGACTTGATTTGTCCCTAATCAATTAACCCTTCTGCTCTAGCCCGCATTTCTGTTTGAATGCGAATATTTTTACCATGATCGGGATAAATATCTAAAGCATCTTGCAGCTTACTCCAGTAATGACGTACCATTCTTTCAGAAATAGACATTCTTTCTGCGATCGCTTTATCTTGTAAGCCTTCATCAAATGCTAAACTTAAGACCTTCAGCCACTCTGGTTTAATTTCTAATCCCGAATGAATACTTTTGATATCTTTCGTGTGAGTTAATCCTTGTAATGCCCAATCAACTCTAGTTATCATTTCTTGAGTAGAAAGACTTTTATCCGCAACAGTAAAACCTCCTTTATGAGTATCAACTTCCGGTTTAATTCTGACTAATGTTCTGATATGTGCGCTTTGTACAACAATATTTAAATCGGGATAATTTTTCATCAATGTTCTGAGGAGTTGCACGCCCGTATCAGGCCGCGCTGTCACTCCCATATTTTTAGGAATAGACAGATCCATAACTACAAGATCAGGCTGTAAAATACTTACTTGTTCTAGTGCATAATAAGCGTTTATAGCCGTGATAATTTCTGCATCTAAATAATTTTTTCGGAGTAATTCTACTGTTCCACTTAAAACAGATTCATGATCATCAATGACTAAAATTTTCAGGAGTGCTTTTTCATTTAATGTTTGTTTCATAATTAACACCCTGCTAAACAATTTTGGATTTACGATGGCGTCTCTATTCGCGGAGCGTCCCGTAGGGAAAGAGTAGCGGACGCAGCGCATTTTTTGGATTTAACTCAAAAAGAAGGAAATGTAACTATCAAATTTTCGATTTTTTATTTTCAAAATTACCTAGTGAGATTATTCTATCGATGAAATGATTGTGTAGAGAGCATTTCCAGGTGAGATACAAAAATTTTTAGGACAATAGTTACCAAAATAAATACCAAACTACTTTGTGATGACTAGTACGATAAAAACATCTACCTGAAGTTAAAAATTGGAAAGTATCACAAAGATAATCTAATTCTGGTAAGCTTGTATGGCAAACAAATGTAGTGATATCAGGATAGTTAATCTGTATGTTTAACTGCCCCATATTTTTTTGCTGCTTTAAACTAATACAAATTGTAATTTGAGTTAAAATATGGGGTAGAGTGATTGTCAGTAATTCCTCTAAAGTTGATAAGACAATCAAACTATGTGATGCTTGCTCATGTCGCCAATAAACTGGCAAATCAAGATGAAAATATAGATGTGGATTAATTGCTAGCCAAGGTTCTATTAAGCACTCAATAGCTAATGGAAAACTATCTTGTAGAGATTCAGGAAATAAGCGGTTGCTTAATTGTACTAAAGAATTGTGGAAATTATCAATTTGTCTAAGATATTCCTGAGTTTTGTTGCTGGATAAATTTAAATTATCCGTCGTTAACACATCTAAATTGCGACGAATTGTAAAGGCTTCTTGCAATAAATCATCCCGAATTTTCTCAGCTTCGAGAAAAAGCTTTATTGACTGTCTAGAAGACCACCATTGCAATGCTTGTTGAATTCTCTGATAAGATGGCAGAAATTTAACAAGGGTCATAGCTTATAGGGTACTGGGGACTGGGGACAGGTTATAGGTGACAGGGGACAGGTGACAGGTGAGAGGGGACAGGTGACTGGGGACTGGGGACTGGGGACGAAAACTAATGTCTTATGCCGATTTATAAATCAGTAACTAATCTGGCTTTTCTGAGTATGAATTGTAATGCTGTTTCTTGTTGAGAAATGATGTTGGCGTTGGCATTCATACCTGATTGGATGTAACATTGCCGATCGCCATTGCCAAATTTGAGATTTTCTGGTTGAATTGTTGCCTCAAAATAGCCCCCTGCCGGGGTTACAGCATTACTTGCACTGGTACTGGTATCATTGCGCTGTGGTGCGATCGCATCTGGAGAAATGGCACTGACTACAGCCTGGAGAGTTCCATAATCAGGGTAGGGACAAGCATCAACGCGCAGTTGTACTTTCTGCCCTACGTCTACTTTTTTAATGTCTGCGGTGGGAATCATGGCTTTGATTACTAAAGGAGTATTTTGGGGAACAATCTCTGCTATTGGTTCACTTGCGCGTACCACTTGGCCAGGGTTGCGTAAATTTAACTTGAGAATTACACCATCGCTAGTGGCGCGAATAATACTGCTTTGTAATTGTCTTGCTACTTGTTGTAGTTCTTTTTGATATTGATTGAATTGGGCTTGCATTTCTACTCTACGCTGCTGGAGAGCTTGTTTTTCTTTATTTAGCGTAGCCATGCTAGCCTCGCCCCTAGCACGTTCCTGGGCGATGCGTTCCGTGGCGATCGCTACTGTTGCGTTACTGGGGTTTACTGCTGCTTTTGCGGATTGCAATTGGGCTTGGGCAATTTCGACAGCTTGTTTTTCAGCTGCTAGAAAGGCTTTAGTCTGTTCTACAACGAGTTTTTTCTGTTCGTATTCTCGCCTACCAATCGCACCTATTTCCGTTAACTGCTGGTAGCGATCGCGATCTACTTCAGCAAATTCTAAATCAGCTTGGGCTTTTTGCAAGTTGGCTAGGGCTTTTTGCAACCCCGCTTCAGCAGCCAGAGATTCACTATAAGTAGTAATCTGTCGTTCTTGGTAATCTCGTTGGTTACGCGTTAAATCTGCTTGGGCGGATGCAATTGTACGTTCAATTAACCTAGCTTCAGCGAGTATTTGAGTATCTAGCGTGCTGATTTGGGCATCAATTTGGATGAGTTGTAATTTACCCTGTTGAATATTGCTTTGTAATAGACTTTGTTTGATTTGTAATTGATCTGTATCCAAACGCGCGATCGCATCACCCCGCTTAACAATTTGATTTTCCCTCACCAGCACACTCTCAACCGTCCCCTCCATTTCCGGTTGTACTAGGCGCACATCACCCACAGGCCTGACAGTAGCAGCAGTTCGGACAACGACATCATATTTAATCCAAGCCGAAAGTGCGATCGCTGTCCCAACAGTTCCTACCAATAAAATTCCTACTAAAGATGTCCAAATGCTAACAGGAGGTAAAAAATCATCTTCTTGGGGTGCTGTCAGTATTTTTTGATTCTGAATATACAGCATATTTCACCTATAGTAATCTGCTTTGATTATTGAAATTATTTACGTAGGTAGGAATTAGGGACAAATCAATTCAAAATTAAAGAAACCCTGGGAAATGTGAAAGGTATTTGTTATTGGCTAAAGTAATTACGTAAAGCCTGCGGCATAGCTGCGCTTAGAGCGTAGCGGGACGTTAGTCCATTACGAATTTAAAAAATCTATATGGTCTCCTGTTTTAGCTCGTAGTTCGTCTACAGAACCTTGCAACTTTAACTTACCTTGGTCTAACAAGACAATCCAATCAGCCCGATTAATTACTTTCGGACGATGACTAATTAAAATCGTGGTTTTACCTTGGCGATGACGTAATAATTGATCCAAAACCTGCGCTTCACTAACTGGATCAAGTCCGCCTGTAGATTCATCTAAAATCAGAATTGATGGGTCTGTCATAATAGCTCTAGCTATTGCTAAACGTTGACGTTGACCACCAGAAATATTAGCTCCAAATTCACCTAAAACAGTTTGATATTTATCTGGTAGTTTACTAATAAATTCATCAGCATGAGCTATTTGGCAAGCTCTCACAATTTGCTCAAAACTCACATAGGGCGCACCTAAGCGAAAGTTCTCTACAATCGAACGACTCCAAAAGTGAGCATCTTGAGGGACTAAAACCACCTGCTGACGTAAACAATCTAAAGCTAAATCTTCTAAATTATATAATCCAATACGGATATTACCAGATTGCAGAGGATATAACCCAGTAATCAGTTTAGCTAAACTACTTTTACCACAGCCAGATTTACCAATTAAAGCCGTAACTTTTCCGCCAGGAATAGTTAAAGTAAAATCTTCTAACAGGTCAACTCTACCTGCATAGTGAAAATTAACATTAGTACAAATAATATCCGCATCAGGTAGAATTTTAGCAAATGGTTTTTTCCCATCATCAGCATTTTCTGGTGTAGTGTCGATAACTTCTGTCAAGCGTTGCATGGCAGTTTTTGAGCGGGTAAATTCCTCAACAAAACTGATGACAGTAGCAATCAAGCCGAGAAAATTACCATTCATCGAGTTAAAAGCTAATAGCTGTCCAATACTCAAATTCTCTGCCGGATTAATCACTAAATTACCGCCAAACCAGAGTAATATCACACTACCAATCGCCGAGAAGAATCCAGAAAAAGTGTTATTGATAATACTTATTTGAATGGTGCGTAATGTTAGGGTTGCAAGACGATTAAAGCGATTGTTTAACTCCTCTAAAAATTGTGAACCAGAAGTAGTTGTTTTGAGAGTTAGCGCACCTTTAAATGTTTCTACTAAAATACCTTGATTTTCTGCATCTTGCACTAATAACTCACGGGTTTTTCGCCGTAAAGTTGGCTGAAACACAATTGTAGATGTGGTCATCATCCCAGCGACGAACATAGCTACTAATGTCAGTTTCCAGCTATAAAAAGCCATTAAACTAAAAGAAATTACCGCAACGAAAAATTTACTAGGTAGACTAACAACAACTTGAGCAACTAACTGATTAATTTGGTTAATATCTTGCAGACGACTAACAATTTCTCCACTCCGACGAGCTTCATAATAACTCAGAGGTAAGCGCAGAATCTGCCGTCCAAATTCTAGAACTAAACCTAGTTGTAAACGTTGAGCAAAATGAGCGATCAGGTTAGATTGTACCCAAGCTAGACTACTAGCAATGAAATTCATGACTACAACTGCGATCGCCATCGTAGTTAGTAGCTTAGTATCACCGCGAACTAAAACATCATCGGTAAGAATTTGTAACAAAAAAGGAGATGCTAAAGATAAAACTCCTAATAGGAGATTTAGAGGTAAAGCTTGAGCTAAAATGCCGCGTAAATGCCAGACACGCTTGAAAAAACGCCAAAAACCGCCAATTTTATCATCTTCTCCTTGCCAAAATAAACTCGGATCTGGTTCTAACAACAACATTAACCAATCTGTCCAACCCTCTACTAAATCTTTTGGTGACAGATAACGAATACCTACAGCCGGATCAGCAATTACACATTTTTTACCTTTTTTCCCATAAAAAACCACCCAATGATTTCCTTTCCAGTGAATAATTGCTGGTAAAGGTGCTTCATTTATCGATTGCAAAAGTTCTGGAGATGTTTTCACTGGACGAGCATTAAATCCTAGTGTTTCTGCTCCCCGTTTTAGTCCTAGTAAAGTAGTGCCAAATTGTCCTGTACCTACAGCTTCACGAATGCGACTGAGTGTAAAATTGCGTCCATAATGTTTAGCAATTGATGCTAGGCAAGCAGCACCACAATCTTCTTGACTATGTTGTAAAACGTAATCGTATTTCATAAAGCAAAAATGCTTATACAGAGCCAAAACTAGAGAATATTACTCTTGAACTTCTTGATAAGCTTGTGCCGAATGCACTGGTATTGGTGTTGTCATTACTTGCTTCATTATCTGTAAAAATGAATGAATTCATCCACGCAAAATGAATTTCTGAGGAAGTAAGTCCAGGGTTGCCAAATAATACAGCCGCGCCCAAAATATAAAAATAAGTATCCAAATCGAAATGAACCCTTCTTCCTCCACTGATAGCAGCAGATTCTTTAGAAGATAGCTCTGTAAAAAGTGGGCTTTTTTCTTTCATCGTCTTTCTCTTAGAAGCAGTATTACGGTTAGAATCCTGACAAACCTGGAACTCTAATTACATGATTATCATCAGCATAAATTAGCTGTTGAACTCAATAAACAATCACGTTAATTTACATCCTTCTTGTTGATGGATTTAACACAGGTGGTAAGGCTAAATCCTGGTAAGGAGGTTCATTAGCCTGAGTTTTTCTGTTTGAATTTTGAGAACCATAAATAGTTATGTCTTGTCCATAACCATCGGCATTCATGATTCTACCTTCTGTACTTTGCTCTGTAGGAGTTAGCGCGAAAGTTGGCATAGCACCGCCACTAACAACACAAGATTCAGCAGCACTGAGTAATCTGAAAAAAAGTCTGTTCTCATTCATTAGTCTTATTCTCCTTGAAATAACAGTAGCTATTTTCATACTTGTTCAGGGGATTAATCTAAATACTGGAACTTTGAAAAATGCTCCAGTATTTAGTAAAATTAAAATTACTCAATTATCCCTGAAGTATGATTAGGCAATCTATAAAAAGCTGGGCATAATACATTTCCCTAGCTTTTTAATGCCAATCCATTGAAAATTAAGCATCTGTGTTGTTATCGTTGTTGAAATCAAATGATCTTTCAAAAGCGAACTGGATTTCGTCTGTTGTCAATCCAGCGTTACCAAAAGTGATACCAGCACCTAGAATGTAAAGGTATTGATCGAGGTTAAATAAATTAGTAACTTGACCGCCGCTAACAGTAGCAGATTCTTCAAATGAAACTTCGGTAAACAGATTATTTTTGTTGATAACTAGCATGATATTTGACTCCATTAAAGGGTTGAGCAGGATGACTTTGGGTTGAATTAGCTAATAGCTAATTGATGATTAATTTAACCTTGAAAAGCCAGTATATTTTGCTTTTCAAGGTAAATATTTGGGAGTAAACTATATAGCTACGCCGTTGACTCCGTTGTCATCATCAAATGCACTTTCAAAAGCAAATTGTACTTCTGCTGTAGTCAGTCCAGAATTACCAAAAGTGACACCAGCACCTAAAACGTAAAGGTATTGATCGAGGTTAAATAAATCATCAACTTGACCACCGCTAACAGTAGCAGATTCTTCAACGGTGACTTCGGTGAACAGGTTATTTTCGAGAACTAGCATGAAACTTGACTCCATTAACAGGATTGTTTTGAACTAGATAAGCTCTTAGTTGATTGCCTGTTCTTGGCTCTTCAACTCTTCGCTTGCTTATTACAATACCTGTGATTAAATAGCTGAGTCATTTACACTTACTGCAAACTTAATTACCAAGTTGATGAGGCTGAGTTTCGCAATTAAGTTTGTGACTTTTCCGAAAAATACAACCTGAAATTATAATTTAATCTGGTTCAAGACAGCGAAACCCAACAAGGTCTTGATACTTGCGGATGTGGCGGGAGTACCCCGGAGGTTTTGATGGATGCTGTCAAAGCAGCATCTATATTTGCTCACTAAGCTTTTGTTACCAAGGTACTGGTTGACCTAGATGGAAAAAGCCTCCACTAGGCCCATCATCTTCTAATAGGGCTAATTGGACTCCGGTTTTTGCGCCTTCTGCAATATCCATCATTGCACCTTCACCACCTAACTCGGTTTTTACCCAACCAGGATGTGCGCTATTAACTTTTACAGGTGTGTTGCGTAACTCATGGGCTAAATGTACTGTAAATGAATTAACTGCTGCTTTAGAAGCATTATATGCAAATGGTTTTGAATCATAAATTGGGGAGTTGGAGTCAGCATGAAGTGTTAAAGAACCTTCAATACTTGATATATTCACAATTCGACCATTAGGACTTTTTAAGATTAACGGTAGTAATGCTTGAGTCAGTTCTACTAAAGCAAAAAAGTTGGTGTTAAATGTTTGTCGAATAGTATCTAAAGAAACAGAACTAGCGTTACTGGTTAACCAGTCTCCATCTAGAAATACCCCAGCATTGTTAATTAAAACGTCAAGTTTACCAAACTGTTCATCAATTTTTTGAACTACAGATTGAATTTGATTACTGTCACCAACATCAAGAGCGAGTGCCTCTGCATCAATTCCTTGATTTTGTAACTTATCTGCGGCTGTTTGGGCTGCTTCTAGATTGCGTCCGGCAATAAGAGTTTTTATTCCATGTTGCCCAAGTTGACGACTCATTTCCAGCCCTAAACCTTTATTTGCACCAGTGATTAAGGCTACTTTATGATTCAGTTCGCTCTGCCCCATTGTAAGTTACTCCTGTTGAAATAGGGATTACATCACATTCAAGAACAATAGGTTTAAGCTTTGTTTAAGTCTGCGCTCAATCTTCTCACATAATTGTTTAAAATCAAACCTAGAAAAACCCGATTTTCTCACAAGTAATAAAAAATCAATTTACCTGGCCTAATGTCAATAGACCGAAAAGTTTGGCACTCCTCCCGGCTGATTAATTAACTTTTCTTATGTCTCTTGCTATTTTTTGGACCGAGAGCATCTGCTTGAGTTCTTCTGCACTTTCTTTGATGTCGAGATGAGATACCCCTGACATTTTGATTCTCCAGCATGAGCATTTATATTATTTTCTCATCTGTTGCCCTATTTTGGCGAATTGGTATAAATTCATTGGAATCCCTGTGTTCGCGTAACCTTCCCACAGGTTAAGAAAAATCCCCGAATGAGAAATTCGGGGAGTATCAATTAATAGCTCATGATGGTAAGCTGGCCGTTTGATTAGATGGCAAACAAAGGTAGATTCTTTGTCTGATTTGAAAATTAGCTTGAGAAAATTTAGCTTTTAAAGCTTAGTAGCGGTTACGTCCACCACCTCCACCACCTCCACCATATCCTCCGCGATTACCACCAGATGAACCTCTGTCTTCTCTGGGCTTGGCTTTGTTAACTTTCAGGTCACGACCCATCCATTCAGCACCATCAAGACCATCAATGGCGGCTGTTTCTTCGGCATCTGTTTCCATTTCTACGAAAGCAAAGCCTCTCGGACGGCCTGTTTCCCGGTCTGTAGGTACTTGAACCCGCTTTACAGTACCATATTCAGCAAAAACACCTCTTATGTCCTCTTCTGTAACTTGATAAGAGAGATTACCTACATAAATTGACATCAATTTTCTCCAAAATCATAAATGTGTAGAGATTTAAATTTCGGAGATGTCTTGTAAATATTAAACACAAACACCGTCACCGAATTAAGTCTCATCTTTAGGATGACATAGAAGTAAACGTTATGTATTAAGTAAAAAGTTAATATTGGAGTTTAGACTAGTCTAAACTCCAGGGATCAGGAATATTGTTTGTACATAGCCAGGATGTGTATGTTTACCAATACCATTTTTGTGGCTACTGTAGGTTGATTAAAATACTCCCAAAAAATTATTTAGGCGGGAATGACTTGAGCAACCAGGGAACGTTTATCAAGCGACTGGACTTTACCAACTTGACCCAGGGCATTTACAATACGCTCTAACAGTTCTCCAGCCTGTTCACGATATTGGTGTTCTCGACCTCGTAAACGAATAACAAACTTGACTGAATCACCTTTACTCAACCACCCAACAGCTTGCTCGATGCGTAAGTTGTAATCAGCCACCCCTACGTTCGGACGCAGCCGAACTTCCTTTACCGTAGGTTTCGCACTGTGTCCCTGACGCTTTTTCTTTTGATACTGGAGCTTACCATAGTTGACAATCTTGGCGACTGGGGCATCTTTACCTTCGGAAACGACGACCAGGTCAAGTTCTAGGCTTTCTGCTAGCTGTAGAGCCTCATGTGTATCCATGAGTCCACGGTTATTATTTTCATGGTCAATCAAGAAGACTTGAGTTGACTTGATTTGTGAGTTAATTAGTTGCTTTTGGATTACGATAATGATTTCCTCTTTTTCAATTGTGCAATACTTGGCAAATGCCAGTATTGCTAATGTAACACAACACTTGATTGAAGTTTTAGTTTCATGATCTTAATTTGGCAATCAGGGAAGTCATCAAAATTTGTCTGGTATCTCGGCGTGGTTCGCCAGAAAAATAGCAGCAATTTGAGCATCAGCTTGAGAAATAGGGTAGCCAACTTTCTTTCTCAGCACTTATGCAACAGACTTGTGGGGTAATTCCTGTTTCTATTCACAGCGATTTGCTCAAAGGCGAGAATCTATCCGGCAAATTCCTCTATAAACCAATACGGTTCAGTTAAGCAAAGCGCAACCCAACACAGACTTGGAAATGCTGGGTTTCATTCCTCAACCCAAAGGGATGTTAAGTATCTCTGCGTTCACATTTGTCAGATGTCGCCCATCTAAACAAGGTTTTTGGGCGTTGCTGATTGATGGGATGAATTTTGTTTCGCGCAAAGGCGCAAAGGCGCGAAGAATCAATCTTTGGCTTTGGTGAAAAAGCTGAATTCATCCCGCATTTATGCAACACCGGTTTTTTTTAGCTTGCTGCCAGATTCTGCAACGTTTTTAATGCTTCCTCAACGTGTCCTTTGAAATTCAACATGGAATCAAACACATACTGCACAATTCCCTCTTTATCGATGACGTAGGTAACACGTCCAGGAAATAGCCCAAAAGCAGCCGTTGCACCGTATAGTTTGCGTACTTGGTCGCCTTGATCACTCAAGAGGGTAAAAGGCAGACTATACTTAGCAGCAAATTTCTGGTGAGATTCTCTAGAATCGCCACTCACACCAATGACCTCAGCACCAGCATTTTGAAAAACTTCATACTGGTCACGAAAAGCGCAAGATTCTGCCGTACATCCGGGTGTGTCATCTTTGGGGTAAAAGTACAATACAACAGATTTATTGCCTCGAAAATCTCTCAAACTAACTGTTGAGCCATTTTGAGCAGGTAGAGTGAAATCTGGGGCAGTGTCTCCAACTTTAACAGGCATAGATGTAAATAAAGTTTGTGTACATTTATTAATTATTGGTCAAAATGTCCTTATTCAGACTTTTGATTTCGTCATGCTACAGATTTGATTGGTAATTTATGAGAAATTAATTGTAAGTATTTATATTTAAAAAATTAGCACTCAGTTCTTAACGACTGCCTATTGGGTTTAAATTTTAATTATAAATTTTTACTTAGAAATGTTGAAGTTATTATACGTAAACTCCAACATTGATTCTAAAAATTTACCCAAAATCGCAGTTAGTAGATACCTGAGTGCTTTTTGTCATGCTTTGTTCTGCCGAGTTTCGCGCCAACCGTCTACCATTCGTCCCCAATTGGTGCTGAATTCACCAAAACCTAGTAGACTACCAACCCTATCTTCGTCCCATGAGGCAGAAAGAACACCATAGGTGATACCTAACACACCTAAACCAAAAAGTCCCATATTCACCAGTAATACAGCTATGGGGGCTAGTTTGATATCCGAGTAGGTAGCTAGCAGATAACTAACTACTAAAGCGGAAATACCCAAGGCTGTGGGAATACCGCAAAATGCCGCTACTCGCCGAATCATGCGCTGACTCACCACCTGGGGAATAGCCATCTCTTCTTTAGTAAAGGTCAGCTGCTGTTTTTCCAGTTGTTCCGGTTCTGGGGATTTTACTGGTGGGTTACTCTTAGCTTTTGCAGGTTTTTGGCGTTTTGTTTTTGGTTCAAATGGCAACCGAGTGCGTTCAAATTCTTCAGCAGGCATAAATGCTCATCCCTATCCACGAATACCTAAGCGAGCAATTAAAGCTTGATATTTTTCCCGGCTATCTTGTTGAATATATGCTAGCAGTCGCTTGCGTTGACCAATGAGTTTCAACAATCCCCGCCGGGAAGAATGGTCTTTTTTATTTGCTTGGAGATGTTCGCTGAGGCGATTAATACGTGCAGTCAGCATCGCAATCTGGACATCAGCAGAGCCGGTGTCTGTCTCATGAACTTGGTAGCTAGAAATTAATTCTTGTTTGCGCTGTTGCGTCAGAGCCATGATTGGTTCAAGTTATATTTAGTCTAAATGTATGCAGCAGTCTCCAATCATATCACAGCCATCAAGTTGTGTGTAGCTGGGGTGGGGATTGGGGACTAGGAATTTTAAACTTTAGCTGGCGCAACTGGGACAGAAACTTGAGAAGGTTGATCTAAGATGGGCTTGCGGGTTTGCAAATCAAATTTGTAACCATGAGGCAATATGTGTAGTTTCGCTCCACAGATTGCTAATGGCTCATCTTTTAAAATCACATCTATATTGCTATAGGTGGTTTCTGAATCATCTACTATTGTGACCGCACCTTCACCAATGATTTCAATTTGGTTATCAGTTACAACCATAGCTGTATTTTCATCTATCCCAAATCCTAATGTTGCGGGTTCTTGCATCAAAGCAGTAATCAACCGTCCTAAGCGTCCGCGTTCAGAAAAATGCTGGTCAATTACTACCCCAGGTAGAAAAGCTAACCCTACTCCCATTTCTACTGTTTCTAGTCGAGGATTGGTTTCTCCGTCACCTTCTACAATCATTTTCTCTGGCATGACAGCCGCACCTGCACTTGTACCTGCGACAACTGCACCTTCCGAGAAGCGTTTATGAATGGCGGCATCAATTTCTGTATCTTTGAGGATGCTAATAATGCGGGATTGGTCTCCACCAGTAAAAAATATACCAGTTGCGTTGGCGATCGCTTCCAAGGCTGTGGATGAAGATGCGTCTTCACGGGTTTCTGTATCGATTATCCGCACATTTTCTGCTCCCAATCGCTCAAATACCCTGATGTAATTTTCTCCCACATCTCTAGGTAGTTCGGTTGCTGCCGTTATAATGACAATATACGCCTTTATACCCCCAGCACGCCGCACAAACTCCCGTAATATCAGAGAATCTCCGTCTTTGTCTTCAGCACCGCCAATAATTACTAACTGACGTTTGCTTTCACTTGTCGTCATACTTTATTTTCCTGATTTTAGTCAATACCATGCTAATTTCAATAAAGCATGACATTTATCAATATAAAATCATTCTTTTGAAAGATAAAAAAAATACATATTTTTTAGACAAGTTACCAAAAATCTATCTAAAAGCATAGGCTATTAATAACCCAATAAGAGATGATTTTATAGAAAAAATATAAGGCAAGATATATCTAGCTTTTATTTTTTATAGAAGAAAATATTTTTTAACAAATGATTTAGCAAGAATCATCTGTTAAAAAAAGCTACTTACTTTACTAAAGGGTGTTAAAAAGTATGAAACGTTTAAAGTTGGTTTTTCCAGGACAACCAGTTAATGAATCTGGCTTCTATAGATGATGTTCATTAAAAACAAACGGGCTTGTTCTAGTGGGATATGTCTGGGTTTACCTTGGTAGACGATTTGATATTCGTTGGCATCTGGGCCATCTCCATACCCAGAAATTAGTTTGAGGTGGAAGGCTTCTTCTGCGAGTTGCCTAACTTCATCTCTAAGGCTAGCTTGTGTGCTATTCATACTTTCTTTGTTGACTCCTGAAGCATTCTTCTATTTTTATAAATTTTGCGGGAATTTGACACCTTTCAAGGGTTAGATTTTTGATTGCCGATGAGTATACTTAGGCAAATATTACTTTTTGACTAATCAATAAAGTTTAATTATGTCTTGTGATAGTTGCGAATGCTTAAGTATGAGGTTAAATAGAAATGGTTCAGATTAAAAATAAAGTGATTGCAGCCTCAGTAATAAAGAAAATTAATTTAAAATTTAGTCAGACTAATTAGCTGTAATTAACGATGATATTTAAAGGTAGTTAGCCACAATGGTTCAGGAAAAAAGTACCGATCTAGTCCGTGTTAATGCCAGAAAAACGGATGTATTTGATATTTTCAACTTTCGGCATTATGTTGGATCTAACCCCTACTTAGATGTAGGGACGCTCGTATTTGATTTGGCTTTGGTGGTAGGTAAAGAGCCGCTACCTATGGAAGATTATATTGCCAAGGTGAGCGATCGCTATCCCCAATTAGGCAACCAAACCTATGAATCCTATGCCCATCTGTTTGCCGCTACAGCCGCAGAAGTAGGCAAGCTAGACATGGATTTATACCTCCATCGCTGGAGTGTGAAACCAAATCATCAAGGGTTTAAGATTGCTGTGCAATCACTGCACGAACGCACTACTAAAGGTGTGGCTTATCTAGTTTGGGACTGGTTTGAAGCCATTACCCAAGGGGCGGAATTTTTCTTGGATGAACAAATTTTTAATCTCCAAGATAGATTTCGGCAATCTGTTTATGGTGGACCGACGGTTTACGCCTTATTGCGAACAGCCCACGAAAAAGGTATACCCTCATTTTATCTCTGGGAAGAAGGGTTAATGCAGTATGGCTGGGGAAAAAAACATATCCGAGGCGTAGCCACAACCTTTAACTGTGACAGTCATTTAGACTCAGAATTTACTACTCGTAAAGATGACTGCAAAGAGTTTTTGCAAACTTTAGGCTTCCCCGTCCCTCAAGGTGATATTGTATTTTCTTTTAAAGAAGCCAGACAGGTGGCTAAAGAAATTGGCTACCCAGTAGCAGTTAAGCCTGTTGTTGGTCATAAAGGTATCGGTGTGACTCCAGATGTTAAAGATATAGATGAACTAGAATTGGCTTATGATCGTGCTGTAGAGGCAATTCCTGAAGACCAACCAACGCGGATTATTGTTGAAAAAAGTATCTCTGGCAAAGATTTCCGTCTGTTGTGTGTTAACGGTAAATTTGTCGCGGCTACTGAACGCTGTTCAGCATCAGTAGTGGGTGATGGCTACTCTACAATTGGAGAATTAATTCGTCAAGAGAACCGCAAAAAAGCACGATTAGACACACCCACTTCACCGATGAGTAAGATTCTCATTGATGATGAGATGGAATTTTATTTAGATGAACAGGGTTTCTCATTAAAAAGCGTTCTGAATCAAGGAGAAACTGTTTACCTGCGGAAAGTTGCCAATCTCTCAGCCGGGGGTGTCAGTATTAATGCTAGCCACATCATCCATGATGACAATATTATCTTGGCGCAAGACATAGCCCAATACTTCCGCCTGACTTGTCTGGGTATTGATGTGATGGCTGAGAACCTGTCAGAGTCCTGGAAGTCTGGTAACTTTGCCATCTTGGAAATCAACGCTGCACCGGGTATTTTTATGCACTTTAACCCGGCAATGGGTGACAGTGTGGATGTACCTTCCCATATTTTGGCAACTTTTTTTCAGTCGGGGTTAGATGCCAGAATACCAATTATTACCTTCAATAAAATTTCTGTAGAGGAACTGCAAGCGGCGATTGATCACATTTTGTCACAATATCCCGACTGGACAATCGGGTCTGTGTGTCGAGGAGGTGTGTTTATCCAGCGATCGCCAAAGGTATTGCACAAAGAATACAATAACAATGTCCAAAGTTTATTACGTCATCCCAAACTAGATTTCCTCATTGCTGAGTATCCAGAAGAAATTTTAGAAGCAGAAGGGATGTTTTACTATGGCAGCAATCTGGTAGTTTTGGATAACCCCAGTGAAACAGAAATGATGTTGATGCGAGATATATTGGATGGTTCGACTGTAGTAATTAAGAAAGGCAATGATGTTTCAATTCGACGCAAAGGGTTAATTGAAGACTACGCTTTGGGAGAACATGAATCCTTTGCTCAAGTTTATTTGAAAGAAATCAGCACAGTTTTGTAGTTTTTTTTAACCCAGAAAAAAGGCAGCAGATATCAGGCAGTGGGCAGAGGTGCATAAGAGAAAAATCTCATGCCCAATGCCCCAATAACCATTAACTTTTACTTCAATTTTTTATGGGCAGCTAAAATAATTTGTTCTGTTTCCTCCCAACCGATACAAGGATCAGTAACAGAAACCCCATATTTGAGTTCTTCTTTTTTACAGTTAATTGGTTGACTACCTTCAGATAAATGTGATTCCAACATCATGCCCACAATTGATGTGTTACCATCAACAATTTGTTGCACAACATTTTCTAAGACAGTTGGTTGTAATTTGTAGTTTTTGTTCGTATTGCCGTGACTACAATCAATAACAATGCGCGGGGGTAAATTGGCTTGTTTTAATTGTGTTTCTACTTGTTGTACACTCTCTACATCAAAGTTGGGTTGACTACCACCCCGCAAAATGACATGACCATAGGCATTACCTTTAGTTTCAAATACACTCACCTGTCCTTCGGGATTAATACCCAAAAAATTATGGGGAGTTCTGGCAGAATGTAAAGCATTTAAAGCAACTTGAATATTACCATCTGTACCATTTTTAAAACCTACAGGCATTGATAATCCGCTAGCCATTTCCCGGTGAGTTTGAGACTCAGTTGTACGTGCGCCAATCGCAGACCAAGTAATTAATTCGCCAATATATTGAGGTATAATTGGGTCTAAAGCTTCTGTGGCACTGGGTAGTCCTAATTCTGCCAGTTGTACTAACAAATTTCTGGCGATTAATAATCCCTGTTCTACAAGGAAAGAATCATCCATATTAGGATCATTAATTAATCCTTTCCACCCTACTGTTGTTCTGGGTTTCTCAAAATAAACTCGCATGATCAACAGTAACTTATCTTGGACGCGATCGCCTAAATCTTGCAGGCGTTTAGCATATTCAATTGCTGCTTGTGGATCGTGAATTGAACAAGGCCCAACTACTATAAATTTACGTCTATCCTGAAAATCTAAAATCTGTTCTATTTCTTTTCTAAACTTCCAAACAGTTTTTTCAGCCGATGATGTTAAAGGTACTTTAGATTTTACTTCATTAGGCGTTAAGAGAACGTGGTAATTTTCAATATTTGTGTTAGATAATTTGTTGTGCATGGAGGAGTTCTCTTGATGACTGAGATTTCATTTTGAGTACAATTAGTATATATATTGTAAATGAAACGCATGATACAGATTCATTTACTTTTTCTCGTTACGTCAGAAAAATCAGACATAAGGCAATACGAGTTGACGATGGTAGAACCCCGGTTTCTGGGAGAAATCGGGGTTCTAAATGGGTGATTAACTGAACTTTATTCATGAAAAAGGGAGAATACATACTCTCCCTAGAACCCAGATATTTCGTTTACCCGTAGATGTAAGTGTATTTTTTTACTGCCAAACAAACACTTTGGCTTCGTAAGAACCGATATCAGTCACAATCCCATCATCCCCAGCCTCTACATCATAATCTCCCGTCCATTCGTGCCACGTACCGCCACAGGGAAAATTAGGAACGTGATAGCCTGCGAGGAAATTTTCGGAGAAATTGGCTACCACTACTACACGAGAACCTTCAGCATTCCAACGGCTGTAAGCTATTACCTTAGCTTCAGGGTTTTCATGAATGAAATCAATTTTTTCCGTGTAGAGGGCATGATTATTTTTACGTAAATGAATCAACCCTTTGTAGTATTCAAATAAACTACGGTTAAGGTCATTACCTAGAAGTTGCCAATCTAGTTTTGATGCTTCTGGCTGTTTGGGTTTATATTCACCAAATTCTTCACCCATCCAAATTAAAGGTACACCAACAGATGTTAATAAAATTGCTGCGCCTAGTGTAGCTCTTTTGAAAGCTTCTTCATCAAAAATATTGCGATCGCCTAACTCTACCATGAGATGGTTATGATCATGGTTAGTCAAGTAATTGACCACATTTGTTGCACCCATAAAGCCTTGACGTTTGCAGTCAATCACATCTTTCAGGTTTTCCAAATCAAATGTTTCACCGCAGATATGGGCTGTGATTGTGTGATAAAAACTATCATGCCAGCAACCATCCATTGGCCCATCTACATTAGTGATACTAGTAGTTTCGGGAATGTGTTCTGCAACATTATAAAATGGCTTTGCGCCGGCGGCTTGTTTAGTTTCCGGAACAATCCAGTGCATAAAATCATAGTTAGCTATTTGTCTAGCTGCATCGTAACGAATCCCATCTATATGGTATTCTTCAATCCAGAAACGGATTGTATCACCGATGAATTTCCTGGCTGGGTAAGTATCTAAATCTTCATCATAGAGTTCATAATTAAATTCCGGCCCCCAATTATTGTCCGGGTCACGCGGTTCATGGTGATACCAATAATCGTGGTCAATTTGTGTCAATGGACTAGAGGCTTCTGAGTGGTTAAAAATCCCATCCATCAAGACGCGAATCCCGCGATGATGACACTCATCAATTAAATGTTTTAAATCTGCTGTAGAACCATAGCTAGATTCTGTAGCAAAAAAATAGCGAGGATTGTAACCCCAACTATAATCACCTGGATATTCTTTAACAGGCATTAACTCAATAGCATTGATACCTAATTCACTCAAATAATCTAATTTTTCAATGACGTGTTTATATTTACCCCGTGCATGACGGTCATCTTCACCGCCAGAAAAGTCACTTACGTGTAATTCATAAATTACTAACTCTTCGTCTGCTGGTAGGGGTTGATCATCATATTGCCACACATAAGTATCAACAATAATTTCACCATCCTTGATACGGACTACGCCATTATCTTTGCCGCTTAATTCATCAATATCAGTGGCGTATGGGTCTGTGACATCAACCCACTGGTCTGGTTCAAAAAACCATGATTTTGTCTGCACCCGGAATTTATATTGATAAGTTCCGTCTTCTAAGTCAACAGTAGTCCGAAAATAACCATCATCACCTTTTGCCATTGCAATTTCTTGCCAATTGGAAAAATCACCAATTAATGCAGCACCTTTGTTATGAGGTGCAAATAATTTAAATTCAATTGGCTTTTTCATAGAATTGTGTAAATTCATAAAATGATAGTCTTCATATTTTCTAATTATTAAGTTATTTGCAAATCAGCCAGAGGAGGTAATTAACTGCTGAGTTCCTCTATCGGAAGAGAGAATGTTTAATACATTGATAGATTATTTATTGATTCCAAAATCGGCAAAATCTTGTTAATCATATTATCGGTGGTTGTCTACTCTCATTGGATATATAAGCATTAATATTCTGAATTGGTGGTAATCATGGAATTACTTCGCCGAATCCCTATGACCTAAACATTGATATTTATCCACAACAATTTCATTGATTAGATGTAAACAAATTATTTTTTAGCAATGAATTTGGTATTTAAATCTTTCTTGTGAGAGATCAATAGCAAATATTCAGTTAATACTATATATTTTGATACTGAATATTTGCTATCAAGAAATTATCCCTGTTTATCAATACTTTGTTGCAAATAACTTAATAACCAATTAGCAGATGTTGCCCTACGAGTTTCTCTAGGAGTAAACTCACCGAGTTTGTAACCTTTAAAGCCCAGCTTTTCTTTAGTGATTTGTTTGTATTCCTTGGGGATAGAACGAGTTAACTTCATAGTAGCTGGACGGCTATCTAGAAAATTTGGTGGTTCTGGGTACTCATCTCGCCATTCTGGTGCAACAGCACTGTTATCCCACTTTCCAGTTGTGGAGTCGTAGCGATAACCCAGATAGTACCATACCAATTGCATAACCGTAGCGTCATCAATTTGATCGTTGAGAATACCCCAGATAGTATCTGTATTGAGTGGCGGTAGTTCAGACATAAGCAATGCAGAATTCAACATTTTAAATTAGCAGTTTTAATTTAAAATATTAGTTCTGGATTCACAAACAATGTAGACTGGTGATTATAAAGTATAAACTAGTCAATGCCAAATCCTACACCACAATCAAAGCTGACTCGCGCCCATGTCTTGATTTCTGGTAGAGTGCAAGGGGTAGGCTATCGCTATGCTACTGTAGACACGGCTAGCCAGTTGGGATTAACTGGTTGGGTGCGGAATCTACCTGATGGTCAGGTAGAAGCTGTATTTGAAGGGGCGCGGGAAATTGTAGAAGAGATGGTACGCTGGTGTCATGTTGGCCCACCTGCTGCCGTAGTCCAGGACGTTAACGTTGAGTACGAACACCCCGAAGGATTGCGAGGATTTGAAGTGAAGCGTGTTGCTTAGTTAATCGAGGAATGAGATTTAGGCAGTGGTATAGTTTACCTTTTTACTCCACTACTAATACAGCCGAACCTTCAATTTTGCCGTTGCGAAGTGCTTCTAAAGCTTGATTTGCCTGAGTTAAAGGAAAGGCGTTGACTTCAGTATGAATAGGAATTTGCGGTGCTAAAGCTAAAAACTCTTCTCCATCTTGGCGGGTCAAATTAGCTACAGAACGTAATACTCTCTCTTCCCAGAGAATACTGTAGGGAAAAGAGGGAATATCACTCATATGAATTCCTGCACAAACTACTACACCACCTTTCCCAACAGCCCGTAAAGCTGCTGGTACAAGCTTTCCGACGGGTGCAAAAATAATGGCTGCATCTAATGGTTCTGGGGGTAACATATCGGAGTCACCTGCCCAGGTTGCACCCAATTGACGCGCAAATTCTCGTCCAGCAATATCGCCAGGACGTGTAAAAGCAAACACTTGACGGTTTTGATAACGCGCTAGTTGAATGAGGATATGAGCCGATGAACCAAAACCGTAAAAACCTATTTTTTGAGCATCACCAGTCATGTTGTAAGCGCGATAGCCAATCAAACCCCCACATAGCAAGGGTGCAGCTTGCAAGTCAGGATAACTGGGGTCTAAAGGAAAGCAAAAGCGATGGTCTGCTACGGTATACTCAGCAAAGCCACCGTCTAGATTGTAGCCTGTAAATTCAGCATAATCGCAGAGATTTTCTCGTCTAGAAAGACAATAGGGGCAGGAATTGCAAGTATATCCCAACCAAGGCACACCAACCCGTTGCCCAACCCTCAAGTTCTCAACTTTTGCGCCCATTGCCTCGATAGTACCAACAATTTGATGTCCCAGTATCAGAGGTAATTTTGGGTGTGTCAGTTCGCCATCAACTATATGCAAATCTGTACGACATACAGCGCAAGCATGAACGCGAATCAGCACTTGCTTAGGACTATAACTTGGTATGGGCAAGTCAACTAATCGTAAGGGTTGACTTTGTGCCTCTAAAATCATTGCACGCATAGGTTGGGGATTGGGGACTAGAGCCGCTACGCGGAAGTCAAAATTCAAAATTCAAAATTCAAAATTCCCGTATTGTAAGACTTTGAACGATTGAGAATGGTATCTCTATTTCCGCCGCGTTTTACTAAGTATTTCTATACTAATTAAATACTGAATCAGTATTCAAGTAACCTCAGCACTATTGTCCCAGTCCCAATTCCCTACTTCCGAAATATTTCTGCAAAAAACTGCCGCATCGCTTGCCAAGAACGCTGGTCGGCAATAGGGTTGTATTCTACGCCTTTCATCTCACCTTTAGCTTCTGGATTGGTGAAGCTATGTACTGTACGACCATAGGAAACGAATTGCCAGTCTACATTAGCTTGGCGCATTTCGGTTTCAAAGCCTGTGATTTGCTCCTCTGGGACAAAGGGGTCATCAGCACCATGTAAGACTAAGACTTTAGCTTTAATGTTTTTAGCATCTTCGATGTTCGGGGTGTCGAGGTTGCCGTGAAAACTGACTACTCCGGCAATATTTGCACCGCTACGTGCTAATTCTAACACAGTACCACCACCAAAGCAGTAACCAATGGCGGCAATACGTTTAATATCGGTAAGGGGATTTGCTTGTAAAACTTTTAACCCAGCATTGGCTCTTTCCCGTAATAATTGTCTATCTTTACGGTAAATTGTCGCCTGTGTTCCTGATTCTTGGGCATTTTTAGGTCTAATGCCTTTACCGTAAATATCGGCAGCAAAAGCCACATAACCCAGTTTGGCTAGTTGTTCAGTACGTTTTTTAGCATAAGATTGTAATCCGTTCCATTCATGCACCACTAACACGCCGGGACGCTTACCTTTGATAGCATCATCGTAGGCTAGATAACCTTCTAAAACAGTATCACCTTGTTTATACTGGACAGTTTTAGTTTGTAGTGCTGCCAAAGCTTGTGCAGAAGCTAAAAGTACAGCCACAGGTGTCAGTAAAACAGAAAATATTAATCTCATCTCGAAGCACCCAATACAAAGGTATTTTGGAATTATCCCTAAAAAAGTGGCAAAGTTCTATATTGTTGCTAATACAATATCTGCTACTTGGGCATGATGGGAGTTCTACATTGGACAGCAATGATGCTCAGGCTTGCTGTTGGCGATGGGCTGCACCCCAGGGTAGCTGATCGCTATATTAGAAATAAAAGAAATTACAATCGTTATTTACCCATCAACTGCTGCTCACATAAAACTATGAGTGCAAATACCACTATTCCTCAAAATTCTTTACTCAAAGGTTCTGGATTACCTCCCTTTGGAGAAATTATACCAGACCAAGTTATACCCGCCTTTGAAAAACTTTTGGCAGAACTCGACGCACAACTTACCGCCTTAGAAGGCAATATTCAACCTAATTGGAGTGGTTTAGTAGAACCCCTAGAAAAGCTAACAGAACGCCTCTACTGGAGTTGGGGCATTGTGAGTCATTTAATGGGTGTCAAAAATAGCCCAGAATTACGCGAGGCTCACGAAACTGTGCAACCGCAGGTAGTACAGTTCATGAATAAACTGGGACAAAGCCAACCCATTTATAATGCTTTTAAAGAACTCCGCACCAGTGATAGTTGGAAAAATTTAGCATCAGCTCAACAAAGAATCGTCGAAGCCGCTATTCGTGATGCCGAACTTTCTGGCGTCGGCTTACAAGGAGAAGCACGGGAACGTTTCAACGCTATTCAAATGGAGTTAGCAGAACTTTCTACTAAGTTCTCTAACCATGTCTTAGATGCTACCAAAGCCTTTAGTTTAACCCTGACAACTAAAGAAGAAGTTGATGGTTTACCCCAAAGCTGGTTGAGTTTAGCCGCACAAGCAGCCCGTGCAGCCGGAGAAGAAAACGCCACGCCAGAAAACGGCCCTTGGCGTATTACTTTAGACTTTCCCAGCTACAACCCCTTCATGCAGCACAGCACCCGTCGTGATTTGCGTGAAAAGCTTTACAAAGCCTATATCACCCGCGCTTCATCCGGGGAGTTAGATAATCAACCCCTCATAGAAAGGATTTTGGCGTTGCGCCAGGAACTAGCTAATTTACTGGGATTTAAAAATTTTGCTGAATTAAGCTTAACCAGTAAAATGGCCTCTAATGTTGAGGCAGTCGAGACACTCTTAGAAGAATTACGCAGTGCTAGTTACAATTCTGCTAATCAAGATTTAGAAGCACTCAAAGCCTTTGCTTCTACCAAAGGAGCAGCAGAAGCCCAAGATTTACGACACTGGGATATCAGTTTTTGGGCTGAACGCCAACGAGAAGAAAAATTTGCCTTCACCGCCGAAGAACTACGTCCTTACTTCCCCCTACCCCAAGTTTTAGAAGGTTTATTTGGACTAGTTAACCGACTTTTCGGTATCACCGTCACTCCAGCTGATGGTCAAGCCCCAGTGTGGCATAAAGATGTTCGTTATTTCCAAATAGCTGATGAAACAGGCACTCCCATCGCCTACTTCTACTTAGACCCTTACAGCCGTCCCGCCGAAAAGCGTGGTGGTGCTTGGATGGATGTTTGCATTAATCGCAGCAAAATCACTAACAATGGTGTGACTGCTATTCGCCTACCTGTGGCTTATTTGATATGTAACCAAACTCCCCCAGTGGATGGTCAACCTAGTTTGATGACTTTCTATGAAGTGGAAACCTTGTTCCATGAGTTTGGTCATGGTTTGCATCATATGCTGACCAAGGTTGACTATAGTGGTGCAGCAGGGATTAATAATGTTGAATGGGATGCTGTAGAACTACCTAGCCAGTTTATGGAAAACTGGTGCTATGAGCGCACTACTTTGTTTAGCATGGCTCAACATTATGAAACTGGTGAACTGCTACCAGAGCATTATTATCAAAAACTTCTGGCGGCACGTAATTACATGAGTGGTAGCGTCATTTTGCGGCAAGTCCACTTTAGCCTTCTTGATTTAGAATTACACTCTCGTTATCGTCCAGGTAGCAATGAAACCGCCGTCGATGTGCGTCATCGTGTTGCCAAGACTACTACTGTGTTACCCCCGTTACCAGAAGATGCTTTCTTGTGTGCCTTTGGCCATATTTTTGAAGGTGGTTATGCAGCAGGATATTACAGTTACAAGTGGGCTGAAGTGCTAAGTGCTGACGCTTTTGCTGCTTTTGAAGAAGCGGGACTAGAAGATGAAGCAGCTATTAAAGCTACTGGTAGACGTTACAGAGATACAGTGCTAGCTCTTGGTGGTAGCAAACATCCAATGGAAGTGTTTCAAGCATTCCGGGGTCGTCAACCAAGTACAAGTTCTTTACTCAAACATAATGGGTTATTAGTAACCTCAGTTTAGTAAAGAAAAATATCTTGTTCTTTGTGCTTCTTCACCACAGAGGCACAAAGACACAAAGAAAAATTTATTTCTAGATATATTCTGTTGTTTTTATTTATAGCCAGTTGTGTGAAGCGATGAACAAGGGGTGTAACTTGACCATTTCAACTATGTAGAGCCATTCTCCAACCCTTGGTCAACAACTGGCGATGGGCTAGGAATACGGAGACTAGGTTTGATCCCTACCTTGTATCGATGTCTCGCTATACCCGCTATCCCTGTTGATATGTCTATTAAAACTACTCTAGGACACATGAGGTTGCCAAATTGCCAAAAACTTTTCCTAAGCAAATAATAAATCAAAGATATAAATAAAAATTAACTACAGATACAGACTTGTTTATTTGATGTGCAAGTCCTTTGCTTAAGCAATAGTATCATTCATCAAACTACGATTTATTCAGATGTATAAGTTTTTATTGATGATAGTGATTTAATATTGTTTTAATAATTAACATATCAAATTGACAACATTGGGATTAAAAGCTGTAAGCTATTCTCATCAGAAATTAATTTAGCTATAACCAAAACTTACTCTTGATGTAAGGGGTGTATATAGCTTTTTTTGTACCCGTCTTTGGCTAGACAAGAAAATTTTGTTTTCTTGTCTTAACTTTTCATGAATATGAAATCAAAAATTTACTAAAGACTGCCCCAATTTTTTATCAACCATCAAAACTTCTTTGCTTGTTTTAGAAAACTACAATGTCCTTGACCAATACTATTAATTTTAGAAACCTGCGAGGGGATATATTCGGTGGTGTCACTGCCGCAATTGTGTCTCTACCCCTAGCTTTGGCTTTTGCTGCCGCCTCTGGTGCTGGCCCAGCATCTGGTCTTTATGGTGCTGTTTGTGTCGGTTTTTTTGCCGCATTATTTGGTGGTACGCCAACTTTAATTTCCGAACCTACAGGGCCAATGACTGTAGTCATGACGGCGATCGTTACTTCCATGATTGCGGCAGCTGGTGGTGATGAAAAAACCGGTTTAGCGATGGCTTTTACTGTAGTTATGCTAGCGGGGTTGTTTCAAATTTTACTTGGCATATTTAAGCTGGGTAAATACATTACCCTCATGCCCTACAGTGTAATTTCTGGCTTCATGTCAGGGATTGGGGTGATTCTTATCATTTTGCAAGTTGCCCCTTTCGTTGGTCAACCTAACCCTAAAGGTGGGGTGCTGGGGATAGTACAGAATCTGCCCGATTTATTGACAAAAATCAATCCGGCCGAAACAGCTTTGGGTGTGCTGACGTTGGCAATTATTTTCTTAATGCCAGCTAAAATTAAGCGTGTTGTTCCACCGCAGTTAGTAGCGTTAATTATTGGGACTGTAGTTTCTCTCGTCTTTTTTGGCAATCTGGAAATTAGACGAATTGGTGAAATCCCAATGGGATTGCCAAGCTTGCAACTACCTGTCTTCACTCCATCCCAAATCACAATTATGCTCGTCGATGGTGCGATGTTGGGAATGTTGGGTTGTATTGATACCTTACTAACGGCAGTGATTGCAGATAGTTTGACTCGCACTGAACATAAATCTGACAAAGAATTGATTGGTCAAGGTATTGGTAACATAGTATCTGGTTTGTTCGGTGGATTACCAGGTGCTGGTGCGACAATGGGAACGGTAGTTAATATCCAAACTGGTGCTAGCACTGCTGTATCTGGTTTAACTCGCGCCTTGGTTTTGTTGGTTGTAGTTTTGTGGGCAGCAAATCTCACAGAAAGTATCCCAATGGCAGTATTGGCGGGTATTGCCTTGAAAGTGGGGATTGATATTCTCGACTGGAGTTTCCTGAAACGCGCTCACAAAGTTTCTTGGAAAGGTTCAGTGATTATGTACGGTGTTTTGTTCCTCACCGTATTTGTAGACTTGATCGTAGCTGTAGGTATAGGAGTCTTTATTGCCAATATCTTAACTATTGAGCGTCTTTCACAATTACAATCTCAAGAGGTTAAGACAATTAGTGATGCCGACGATACCATCGTTTTGAATGATGAAGAGAAGAAGTTACTAGATCAAGCCAATGGGCGCATTCTGCTATTTTACTTGAGTGGGCCGATGATCTTTGGAGTTTCTAAAGCGATCGCTCGCGAACACTCAGCAATGGCTGACTCTGATGTGCTAATTGTGGATCTCAGCGATGTACCCATGTTAGGGGTGACTGCTTCTTTAGCAATTGAAAATGCAATTAAAGACGCTTGTGAACAAGGTCGTCACGTTCTCATAGTCGGTGCAACAGGTAAAGTTAAACGCCGCTTAGAAAACTTTGGTATTTCTAGATTTGTACCGCCACATCATATGTTCGTAGACCGTGTAGAAGCTCTAAAACAAGCTGTTGCTTTAGTTAAAACGGATAATACTTCTAGCGTTTACTAGGTGACAGAGGACAGATAAAAGGCGGGGGAGCAAAGGAGAATATTATTATTACCAAAGCTCCATTCCCCATTCCCCGCCTGACAAAATCAAGTTAAACTCTAGCAAAAGATATAAATAATTGGACAGGTTTTTACCTGTCCAATTACTTGGAATACGCATCAATTAGTAATTGACCCCCAGCATTTACAGACAAACCAAATGATTTTTTCAGAGCCAATCATTAATTCGATGACTTCTTTGACACCATCAATCTCTACATTGCCACCTTTATTGTTGACAACAGAAACCAACGCCGAAAATGCTCCTATTGTTCTGACTGGTGTATTACTCACTTTGGTAGTCATTTATCTGGCTAGTAAAATTGGCGGTGAGTTGTCTAGGATGATAGACTTACCTCCCGTTTTAGGTGAATTGGTTGGTGGTGTATTGGTGGGTGCTTCAGCACTGCATTTAGTTGTATTTCCCGAAAGCGGTGCAGTAGCTGATGACTCCATGATTATGAGTGTGCTGCAATTCATTAACAACCTCACCCCCGATGCAGCCACAGCCATTTTTAATAGTCAGAGTGAAGCAATTTCCATTTTGGCTGAATTGGGTGTGATTATTCTGTTATTTGAAATTGGTTTGGAGTCAGATTTAAAAGAACTGCAAAAAGTCGGTTATCAAGCCGCCATTGTGGCGTGCGTTGGCGTAGCAGTTCCCTTTGCTGCGGGTACAGCCGGACTGATTTTATTATTTCATGCCCCAGTTATTCCAGCGATTTTTGCTGGTGCAGCCCTGACAGCAACAAGTATTGGTATTACCTCTAAAGTTCTCTCAGAAATTGGCTATCTCAAATCTAGAGAGGGTCAAATTATTGTTGGTGCAGCAGTCATTGACGATATCTTGGGCATCATCGTGTTAGCAGTGGTTGCTAGTCTGGCTAAAACAGGTGAAGTAGATATTTTCAACGTCATTTATTTAATTGTCAGTGCCACTGTTTTTCTCATTGGCTCAATTTTACTGGGCAAATTTTTCAATCAAAGCTTTATAGCTGTTGCAGATAAATTGCAAACACGAGGGAATTTAGTGATTCCAGCATTTATCTTTGCATTCTTTATGGCATTCTTGGGTAATGCTATCCATCTAGAAGCTATCTTAGGTGCGTTTGCGGCTGGCTTAGTTCTAGATGAAACCGACAAACGCAAGGAGTTAGATGAGCAGGTTAAACCCATTGCTGATGTTTTCGTACCTATTTTCTTTGTGACAGTTGGAGCTAAAGTAGACTTAGGTGTGCTGAATCCTGTACTGCCTGAGAATAGAGAAGGATTAATTATTGCCGCCTTTTTAATTTTCGTGGCAATTATTGGTAAAGTTGTCACTGGTTGGGCAATTTTTGGTCAGCCTGGAATCAACCGCTTGGCGGTTGGTGTAGGTATGGTTCCCCGTGGTGAAGTTGGTCTAGTATTTGCTGGTATTGGTGCAGCTAGTGGTACTTTGGATAAACCTCTGCAAGCCGCAATTATCATCATGGTTATCCTGACTACCTTCTTAGCACCGCCTTTGTTACGTTTGGCGTTTAAAAACTCTGTGGCTTCCCCAGAATCCCTAGAAAAAGCAGATTTACTTGGTTAAATCTACTATAGAACAGTGAACAGTTATCAGTCATCAACACTGTTCACTGCTTCTGCGTTACCTAATTATTTATTTTTCATCTGGCTTTTCGCCTGTTCTAATGCTATTTCTTTCATAGCCTGGTATGAGTTGATATTTGCAGTCCCTTCAATGGCTTTAACTGCCAAATCTTGCACTTGTTTGAGGGCTGATTCCAGTTGTTGAGAGAGATTTTGTAGTCTGTTTTCCTGATTAGTAATTGTTTGTTCTAGCGATTGTAATCTCTGTTCATAAAAACGCTTTTGGCCTTCTACTTCTTTCGCGTATAAATCAGATTTTACTTTGGCTTGATAGTGAGCGATTCCTTTACCTTCTTCTGTAGCTTTTTTGATGACTGCTTCTTTTTCTTTCGGGAAAGTTTCTACTTTGGTTTTATACTCTTCAAATTGTTGCTCCCGTTCAAAAATTGTCTTCTCTCGTTCAGTCCACTGTTTTGCTACTTCCTCTTTTAATTCTTCTAACTGTTGATATAAAGCTTTCTGTCTTTGTTCATATTCATCTAGATTTAATCGTCGCTGGAGTTCTAAATCATATTTATATTCTGCCGTTTCTCTTTGGCGAGTTTTATTTAAGTTATCATTTCTCTCTTTGATTGTTCTTTGGTGTTCTTCTTGTTCTTTTTGCCAAGCGGTTTTCTGTGCTAATGTTTCTTGTGAGAGTAAATCGTAACGCTGGTTAAACTCATCTTGATAAGCTTTAGAATTATCTTCATATGATGAAATAAGCGTATCTAAAGTATTATCTGTAACTTCTAAATTATGTAACTGTTTTAATTGCTCAGTTTGATTCTCTACAGATTTTATAATTTCTTCTAACCTAGATGCTTGTGTGGTTAGTTTTTCTGATAATTCATTAGCCGCGCTACTAAATCCCAATTGAATTTTCGCTAAATTTTCAATTGTATAATTCATTTTTTGTTGGATGGTAGTAGACTGATTTATAAGTTGATTTGTCGCTGTTTTAAGTGGCTCTTTATTTTCAGATTGTTTTTCTTTTAATCCTTGATTGATTTGCAACTTCAGGGATGATGTCTCTTTGGTTAAATCTTCATAAGCTTGGAGAATTTCAGCCTTGGTATTTTTATCTGTTAGTTTTTTTGTTGTCATAAGCACCTCTTAATTATTTATGCACATTTAATTACAAGTAAACAAATTGCTAATTATTTAGAAGTAGAACTATCAAAAGCTCTCATTGCCAAGTCTTGGGCTTGTTTTAATGTAGACTGTAATTGAGTTGATATACTTTCTATCTGTTCAGTTTGTTTCTGAATTGTTTCTTCCAGAGACTTGATTTTCAATTCATAGCTTTGCTTACTAGATTCCCATTCTTTCTCAAATAGATCAGCCTCTATCTTAGCTTTCTGGCTAGTATCTTTAATAGCTTCTTCCCTGGCTTTTTTAATTGCTTCTTCAACTTCATTAGGAAATGTTGCTACTGTTTGTTGATATTGAGTAAATAAAGCCTGATGTTCATGCAAGAATTTTTCTCTCTCAGTCCAATCTTTATCTTTCTGTTGATTTTTTTCTTGGATATCTCTTTCTAATGTACGTTTGCTAGACTCATAGACATCAGTATTAAGTTTATGTGTAGTTTCTATTTTATATTGATATTCCTCTTGCTCTTGCTGGCGTTCTTTGGCTAACAATTCAATATATGTTTGTAGTGCTTCTTCAAAGTCTAATTGCTCTTTTTGCCAGTCTTTACGCTTAATTACGATTTCTTTTTCTAGTGATTCTTTCTTTGTGACAGTATCTTGCTCTAAATTTTTTAACTTTTCTTGATGCTCCTGTTGTAAAATATCTAGAGCATCGGCAACAATTCTAATTTTTTGCAGGTCTTGTAGGGTTTGAATTTCTATTTCTATAGCTCGATTAAGTTCATCTAATTTCGAGTTTTCTTGAGCTAATTTTTCAGCAAGACTATTGACAATGCTACCAAATTCTAACTGTAAGTCTGCTAAACCTTTGACAATACTATCAACAGTATACGTAGAAGCAACCGCCAAAATTTCTAGATTTTTAGCTTTATCTGCTTCTTCTTGTTTAGTGGCTATTTTTGATTCTAGTTTCTTCCTTTCATTCAGAATTTGTTGAAATGCTTGAATTAGTTGCTGTTTATTATCTTTAATTGCAACAGTTGTCATATTTCAACTCCCTTGAAGTGTAATAGTTGAGTGAGTAGTAAGTCATACCAAATAACTACTCTTTGCAGACATTTCAGAGTAGCCTGGAAATAAAGTTTATTGATGCAGTACAATTACGGAAATCAAGCAATAACCCTTACTTGAAGTACGTATGAATTATTCATGCCAAAGTTTATACGCTTTTTGCTGTGCTGCGACCTTTTTGGTATAGTATTTATGTACTATCAAATATACTCAGATGAGTCTGCTATTGTCAAGCGTTGAGGAATAGGGACTAGGGACTGCGTTAAAAATTTCTCCTCTGTTTTGCGTTCGACTGACACCGCTAGAAAGAGTTTTGTTGAATGTCTCACAGAGGAGGTCTGCTCCCATAGCTTCTGCTATAAGTTAATGTAAATGCGATCGCTTTCTTGCAACCAGAGTAATTTATGATATATGTATTACTGTTACAAACATTACTTTTTTGCAAAGTAATTCACGATGGTGCAAACATGAATGCACTGAAAGCAGACAATTAACTCAAGCATCATCAAGCATGATATTGATACAAGCACAGGGTTAGACTTTTGTGATATCAATGTACACCAGTGAATCAATCAAATATTCTGCTAGAGCAGACATTGGACAAACGAGCCGTGTTCTGGTGGTAGAAGATGAAGAGCTAATCCAAGAAATGCTAGCTGTAGCATTAGAAGAAGAAGGTTATGGCGTAGTAACTGCCCCTGATGGGCGTTCTGCTGTGGAATATCTGAAAAATTTTGAGTCGAACGGGGGAGAATTTCCATTCGACTTAGTGATTCTGGACTTAATGTTGCCCCAAATCAATGGCTTAGATATTTGCCGCTTACTACGTCATCAAGGCAACCCAGTACCGATTTTAATGCTCAGTGCCAAAGGTAGCGAAACCGATCGCGTGTTGGGTTTAGAAGTAGGAGCAGATGACTATTTAACGAAGCCCTTCAGTATGCGGGAGTTAGTAGCACGTTGTCGCGCTTTACTCCGCCGCCAACGCCTCAGCACCCTACCACAGCTACCAGTCCTCAAATATAAAGAAGTCACCTTAAACCCCCAAGAATGCCGGGTGTTGGTACGTGGACAAGAAGTGAACCTTTCTCCCAAAGAATTCCGCCTATTGGAATTATTCATGAGTTATGCTCGCCGAGTATGGTCACGGGAGCAGTTACTAGATCAGGTGTGGGGGCCTGATTTTGTTGGCGATAGCAAAACTGTAGATGTTCACATCCGGTGGTTGCGCGAAAAATTAGAGCAAGACCCCAGCCATCCAGAATATATTGTGACTGTAAGAGGATTTGGCTATCGATTCGGATAAGCTAGTCAGATAGTTGTTAGTTTTTAGTAATCACCAGCAACTAACAACTTAAACTCAAATGCTCTTATTGGGATTTCTTCTGGGTTTAGCGGTAGGCATTGGGTTTTGGATTTGGCAACAGGTTCAATTAAACCGCTACCTGGAGCGCGTACTCCAACCTTTAAACTCCCGCACTCCTAAAGTGACCATGCCTTGGCTACCCCGGCTAAGGCAAGAGCTTGTCATGCTCAAGCAGCAAGGACAAGACTGGCAGCAGTCACTACAAACTTACCAAGACCTGCTCGACTTTGCACCAGTGGGATATTTGCAAGTAGATGAAGAAAATCAACTGCTGTGGTGTAATCAACAAGCCCAGAAAATTTTGTATCTGCAAAGATGGCAACCAGGACAGGTACGCCTGTTGCTAGAATTAGTGCGTTCCTATGAACTTGACCGCTTGATTGAGCAAACTCGTGATGAGCAAGTAGCTAAAATTAAAGATTGGATGTTTCACCCTTCTTGTGATAATCCCGCAGAAATGCCCACAATCAAATCTTTAGCGTTGCGAGCTTCTAGTTTACCTTTACCTCACGGTCAAGTCGGCGTGTTTTTAGAGAACCGCCAACCTATACAGGATATGAACCAAGTGCGGGAACGCTCATTTTCCGACTTGGCTCATGAGTTGCGAACCCCATTAACTTCGATTCGTCTGGTAGTAGAAACCCTGCAAAATCGATTAGACCCGCCTTTGAATCGTTGGGTTGACCGTTTGATGCAGGAGGTAGACCGATTGATTAACTTGGTACAAAGTTGGTTAGAACTCACCCAAATGGAAACTAGTCTGGCGTTTCAATTACAAACGGAAGCAGTGGAATTGCGATCGCTCATTTTATCCGTTTGGGAAACCCTAGAACCATTGGCACAACGACAAAATTTATCTCTTTCCTATTCTGGCCCCGAAAATATCTGGATTAAAGCCGATCCCGCCCGCATTTATCAAGTTTTTCTCAACTTGCTAGATAATAGTATTAAATATAGTCCGCCTGCTGCCAACATTCAAATTCAAGCCAAAATATTGCAGCCAAAAGCTCATCAGGAGGGTGATATTACTTGCCCAACTTTAGAAATCAATCTAATTGATTCTGGAGTAGGTTTTGCACCAGAAGATTTACCCCATATTTTTGAGCGATTTTATCGCGGAGATAAATCCCGGACTCATTCTTCCTTACCAGCAAATAGTCCAGTGGAAACTATTGTAGGTAATGGCTTGGGTTTGGCGATCGTGCGACAAATTGTTTTAGCTCATGGTGGTTCGATTAAAGCCATGAACCATCCCCAAACCGATGGCGCATGGATGCAGGTTCAATTCCCTGTGATGATGGCAAACTCCCAAAGCGAAGACTATAGTTAAGAATATCTTCACCTTTGAGACTACAAGTGTGAAAGTCGTTGTTTATAGTCCCAACTCTGCAAGTCCCCAGTTAGCACGCGCCATTAGGCGATTAGAACGGGATGTATTACGCATGGGAGCTTTGGTGGAACAATCATGTCGCCTGAGCCACCAAGCCTTATTTTCCCGCGACTTGCAAGCAGCAGAGGAAATTCCTCGATTAGATAAAAAAATTGATCGTTTTTATAGACAAATAGAATCAGACTGTACATCTATCATGACATTACAAGCACCTACGGCTCAAGATTTGCGCTGTTTAAGTGCTTTTATGCAATTAGTACGCGATTTAGAGCGAATTGGCGATTATGCTAAGGATTTAGCTGATATTGCCGTAAAAATCTTTCCTTATCCGCCCCACACCTCTTTACCAGAGATTGCCGTGATGTCTCATCATGCCCAAGCAATGTTAGCAACTAGTTTAGTCGCTTTAGCTGATTTAGATGCAGTCGGTGGACGGGGGATCAAACATTTAGATGATACCGTAGACAATGCCTACAATTGCGTGTATCAGACTTTAGCTCAACAACGAGATGTACAAGGTGTTGTTGAGCCAATTATCTTACTAGCTTTGGCGATTCGGTGTCTGGAAAGAATGGCAGATCATGCAACTAATATCGGTCAAAGGGTGGCGTACATCGTCACCGGTCAACGCTCCTAAATTATGCAGAACCATCAGTAACAGAGGATTGGCAAGTTCCTAATTAGCCAATCCTCTATTTTTTATGTCTTGGTCGCTATAAATCATGAAAACTTACTAAATATGAGTAACATTTTACTCAATCATTACCTTTCCTTAAACTTATAAAATTAAATTTGGCATGGTAATCAATAAATATCTCTGTGGATGGATGTCTATGCTGAAAATATATCTATAAGCAATACTTTTATGATACATAAGTAAAGTTTAATTAATATTGTATATCCTCATATTTCAATAACATTCTATTTTAGAAACAGGTCAAAAATTTTATGGGGAAGTCAGCTAATATTCATACTAATTAGTTTTATAAAATGCAATAAAAATAGATGAAATAATGAATACAAATAATCAATAATCAAAAAATATTAATAACAAATTGATGCTATCTATCTAACCATAAAACATTGAGAATAAGTGCTTCTACCAAAGCTCATAAATGCAAGAAAACATCTTTGTTATAAATTCTAAAAATCACCTGTATTGAGAAATACCAAATGTTATGGTAAATTAATTTTACCCCATAAAAATTATCTATCAAAAAAATAATATGAAAAATTATATATTTTATAGTGTGCAATGCTAAACGAATAATTAACTTTTAATAAATAAAAAATCTAGTAATTCAATTCTAGGAACATCCCCCATAATGTCATCGATAATTTTTCCGCCCGATTCTGCTACTTTAGCAAATAAATCTACCTTTAATGGACATTTATCACAAAGGCTATTTACCCGTCGAGAAGTCCTTGATCCTGTCAATGACGTACTTTGGCTAATTGATCGTGGAGCAGTTCGTACACTAACTTGGGGTGAAGATGGAACATTTATCACTCTAGGATATTGGGGGGCTGGTGATTTAATCGGATATCCTTTATCCAAAGTAAAACCTTATCAAATTGAATGTTTGACAAGTGTAGAAGTAAGCACTATTCCTGCACACCTTTGGCATCAATATATAAATGCTTTTGTTGCTCACATCCAAAATTCAGAAGAGCTTTTAAATATACTAAATCTCAAACCTATTTCACTACGTTTATGGGAATTTTTGGTATGGCTAAGTAAAAAATTTGGGCGCGATGTGGAACAGGGGTGTCTGATTGAACTATATATTACCCATCAGGAAATAGCAGAAGTGTTAAGCACAACCAGAGTCACAATAACACGCCTGTTGCAAGAGTTTGAAACAGCAGAAATGCTGTTACGTTATCAACGCCGGATTATTCTATGCCTACCGAATAAACAACTAAGAATAAAGTAAAAAAAATTAGAAATTTTCTTGTGTTAATTACTGGAAGATATGTATAATGACTACTGAATCTCATGTGTAAATTATCTTACGAAAATTAATTGAGTTTGAGATTTTACCATGACTTTGAACTCGTTGGTGTGAGCGGAATTTAAGATCATGACAAAACTATTCTGGAACGCTTTAAAAGTAAGTCCAGCCGTCTTTGCGGCTACCTTTTTGGCTGCTAACAGTGCTTTGGCTGGAGAAGCAACTGAAAAGGTGACAAGTGTTACCCAACTGACTCAAGCCTCTCAAGAAATCGGTCAAGTAACATCTGTATCACAGTTTTCTGACGTACAGCCTACAGACTGGGCTTTCCAAGCTTTGCAATCTTTAGTTGAGCGTTATGGTTGTATCGCAGGTTATCCCAACGGCACATACCGTGGGAACAGAGCGTTGACTCGGTATGAGTTTGCGGCTGGTTTGAATGCTTGTTTAGACAGAGTTAATGAACTAATTGCTACAGCTACAGCTGATTTGGTAACAAAGGAAGACCTAGCTACCTTACAGCGTTTGCAAGAAGAATTTTCTGCTGAATTGGCAACCCTGCGCGGTCGTGTAGATGCTTTAGAAGCTCGTACTGCTGAATTGGAAGCTAACCAGTTCTCTACTACCACCAAACTTTCTGGGGAAGCAATTTTTGCCTTGTCTCAAGTATTTGGTGATCAAAGAGCTGGTGGTGGAGACTTGGAATCAAACACCACATTTTCTAACCGGGTGCGGTTAACACTCAACACCAGTTTCACTGGTACAGACAGGCTGCAAACTCGTTTGAATTCCGGTAACATCGTTGAAAATAATGATGTAACTGGTACTAGAATGACCCGCTTGGGTTTTGATGGTGATAATGGCAACAATGTTGAAATCGATAAAGTTAACTATGCTTTCAACTTCGGGCCAGCACGCGTCAAAATTGATGCCACTGGTGCTGAGTTGAACGAAAACGTCAACGTCTTTAACCCTGACTTCAGCAGCAGTGGTACTGGAGCTCTTTCTCGCTTTGGACGTTTCAGCCCAATCTACCGTCTGGGTGCTGGTGGTGCTGGTTTAACTTTGGAGTTCAATCCTGGTGGTCCTTTGACATTGAGCGCAGCTTATTTAGCACCTAACGCTAATGACCCAGCTGATCGTAATGGTATCTTCGATGGTGCTAACGCTATCTTCGGTCAAATTGCTTTTAAACCAAGCAAAGCACTCAATCTAGGTTTTACCTACGCTCGTGCTTATCAGAATAATATAGATGGTGTAAACCTTACGGGTAGTACAGGAAGCAGTATAGCAGCAAGCTCTGCTCGTAGGCCCTTTGGTAATGTTGCCAGTTCATCCAACAACTACGGTATTCAAGCTAGCTTCCAACCCAGTGATAAATTAGCCGTTGGTGGTTGGGTAGGGTACATTGATGCAAAATCCGAAGTTGGTAATCAAGATGCTGATATTTGGCACTGGGCTGCTAACTTGGCTGTGAAAGACTTCGGTAGAGAAGGTAACACCCTTGGTTTGATTTTTGGTCAACCACCTAAATTAACTGGTGGTAGTGGAGTTACGAGAGATTCTAACACTTCCTATCACTTAGAAGGACTCTACAAAATCCGACTCACCGATAACATTCAGGTGACTCCTGGTTTGTTGGTTATCTTCAACCCTGAGCATAATGACAACAATGACACCATCTACGTTGGTACTCTCCGCACAACCTTCAGGTTCTAAACCTCTTATGCTTAGTAAATAGGTAATTAATTAAGTATCTATTACAACAAAAAGCCCGCTTGCAAGCGGGCTTTTTTTATTCAGAGCTAGAATCTTGAGGCTTGACTAAATTAGACGGAGGCCGATCGCTACTCCAAGCCCACCATACACAACCACACCGACAGTTGTAGAACTCTTGCCATTTACGGCGATGATTTTCTGTGAATACAGGCGATCGCCGATTAATCCAAACTTGTACAGCTTCTAAGCTACTGGCGCGACAACTAGGACAGCAAAACTTATAAGCGTGAATTGCCTTATCTGTCCATTCAGGCGGGATGGGAGCAAAAGCGTCCATGTATTAATTCGTAGTTCGTAATTCGTAATTCGTAATTAAGAAAGTTCATCGGTGTTTTTTCGGACACCACAATCATCATAATAGAATACATGGTTAGAGTTGAGAGTTAGGTGTTATTCAGCTGGCTCTAGTGAGAATGCTATTTACCAGAACGTAGGCCAAGTGTGTATGGGCGAATTTTTGTAAAATCAATTATCTAATTACGAATTATTTTCATGGAGTCTAAGATTGAAATTCGCCGTTTGTTAGATGTGATGCCTGCTTCTGGGCGCATGACATCTAAAATTGTTAGTAAACCAGAGCAACCCAAGGTGATAGATGCTGCTTTTCCCTTACCTTGGAATCAGGAACGACCGATATATATTAATTTTGATTTATGGGGTCGCCTGTCGAAACCACAACGGGATTTGCTGCTGTTGCAGAAAGTTGCTTGGTTAACGGGGGTGAAATGGTTTAAACCGGATATTTATCAAGGTGTAGCTTTGGCTGGGTTTATAGGTGCATTGGTGGAATCTACACAGTCAGATTTTGTAGGTGTAGCCGTAGGTGGGGGATTAAGTGCGATCGCTCTCACGCGCATTTGGCGTAAGAATAAATCCCCAGAATCATTGATAAATGCTGATTTAGCCGCGATTAAAGTAGCCCAAAGACGGGGTTACTCAGAAATAGAAGCTGCACAACATTTGTTAGCTGCTATTGAAACAGTCAGCAAAATTGAAGGTAATTCCGGCTTAAATTTTACTGATTTAATTCGTTGTCAAAATTTAAGAGCGATCGCCGGTTTGTCACCAATTGGTGTACCAGAGAATTATGAGACAAGGTAGAAAATATTTTCTCAATCCCCTATTTCCCTATCATCCTATCCAGAATATTCTGTGTAATAGCCTGTGCATCAGGACTTAATACCGATGAGCGTAACTTTGGCGCATTGTAATCATCTAATCCCCAACTCCACTGTATCGAACCAGTTGCAAATACCATTGCGCCAGAATCTGCTGTGTACATCGTCATATCTGAGTATCTAGTTCTGCCTTTATATCTATAAGGTGAATGGGCTAGGCGTATTGTATTAGTTGGGGTGTAGCCAAACATTCGATCAACTTCGTAGCCTAAAAGTCCTTTCAGACGCATTTCCTTGGGTGGTGCTTTGCTATTGCTCTGTACTGATGCTGTATCATTATCCTGGGATAATTGTGTTCCAGTCAGCAACCAATTGGGTGCTGTATTATTAATAACAATATCAGCGTTAACTTCAAATGTTTCATACATCACGCCTATCAATGCTTCCTCTGGACGATTGACAGGTTTGCTACGCCAAAGGGTTGTCACTAAGAAATCATTTGTGGGATCTCGATCTCTGGCAAATGGATCTAAAGCCATACTTTCTTTGTAAGCTACGATGGTACGATTCATATCTTGAGTAATAAGACTAGGCTCAAAGCGAATTTGCCAGTAGCAGGTGTTAGCAGAGAAAAATCCCAGATTTAAACCGTTATCTCTAGCTGTTTCTACATTTTGCCGCATCTTTGTCGACCAATATTCATCATGCCCTACTGAAAGAAAGGCTTTGTGCAACCACAACATGGGTTTGGTAGTATCCATGTCCAAAGGATTTTCGTGGGTATCAATATCTGTAATGTAAGTAACATTGTAGCCAGAACGTTCTAGCCATCTCACCATGTTGTATTCCCAACCAGCGTTAGAAGTTCTTCTTGGTGGTTGGACATTCGTTAAAAATTCTCCTGCACCTACTCCGTAGGCGGCGGCTGAATTGGGGCTAGCAGCATAGGGACGGTTAAAGGAAACTTTTTGTGCTTGTTTAGCCTGACTATTCCAACGATACAGGGACATCCCACCCCAATTATTGTAGGCTTGGTGAGTAGTGACGCTTGACTGAAACAGAATATCAGAAGGGCGACTATCATCACGCACAACAAAGATGATGTAGCTTTGCTTGCCACTTTTACTAGCAGTCAGTTTTGCTAAATAAAAACCACTAGCCCACTGTGTCGGATCTCTCGGATTGTAAGGTATTTTCAGAGTGTATGGATCTTGCCAATTACATTCAATCAGGCCGGTGGTTTTATCTATAATTGGCCGTGGTTGCTTGACTCCTACTCGTTTAATATCAGCAGCCATTTGCCTACCACCAGCACCACCATACCAACCCATCCGAAAGATTTCTATGGTGTAGTTTGGCTCTTTAGTATTGACAAATAACTTAATTGTGTCACCACGATTCACACTAGTCAGAGAAGCATAACCTTCTATTTCTCGCCTAGTTGCAGGTTTCGTCAACTGCCAATCTGTAGTCCCTATTTTTTGATTTTCAATGATGATGGGGTTATTTTGCTGATTGAGGTTTGGTAATTCTGCCGCGATGATCGCATACGGTTGGTAAAAAAATATGATGGTGGCGATACTGAGCAATAATGGCAATACAGCACTGGTAAAAAAATTTAATGGATGTCTAGATAACATTACAGTCTCAGAGATTGTAACCAATCAAATTTGCACTATCTTTTGATTGTTTCACGTTGACTCTTACTTATATCTCAACATACACAAAATATTTACCAACTCAGTGCTGAGTGCTGAGTGCTGAGTAGTGAGTAGTGAGTAGTGAGTGCTGTTAGCGGTAGCGGGGCGTTTAGCCGGTGCTGTTAGCGGTAGCGCGGCGTTTAGCCGGTGCTGAGTATTCAAGTCAAGTAGAAAGTACGGGCTGATGTTCTGCTGACAGCACTTTCAACTCAACGTTAGTCCGAAAATGAGATGTGTCATTCTGAATGAAATGTAGAATCTTTGAGATGTTTCGCTTTGCTCAACATGACAGCTTAAGCATTTATGCAAGAGGTCTATTGACATCTTCACCGAGCTGAAACTCAGTGAGGATGTCATGTATCAGAGTTTGTTAAACAGTGATAAATTTTGTACTCATAGCCGTTTACGCCTGGCAAAGATTGAGTCTCAGAGGCACATTTTTTGACTGATTCGCCTATGGGAGCATGAAAATTCACTAGCCATAAATCAAACGGTCGTGGCAATTTATTTAAAGTCTTTTCTAAGGTATTAGTGGAAATCTGAGGATCATGGTCTTGATTAGCTAGAAGAAATAACGGAGAGGGAAAGTCAATATTTCTGATTCTGAACTCTCTGGCTATGCCCATCATTTCACCAATCTGCACATGAGTTACCTGTGTAGTGGCAATGAGAACAGGAACTTGCGATGTTTGCTGAATTAATTTTACAAACAGGTCAGGGCGATAATATTTCTGATAACCAAGATTACAGATGACTGTAACCGCGCTGATAAACCCCATCAGCCAAATCGCTATGACGGCTTTTTTTCCCTGGGAACTGTGCCAAGTTGCAGCTAAACTAGCTCCTAGTAAAGCTATAACAGAGGGAAAGTAAACGAAGTTATAACGCGCACCCCTAGTTAAGTCTATACCTAGAAAATAGGTAAAGACAAAAAATAAAGCGATCGCGTAGGCAACGACTCCCATTAATATCTGCGTCACAAAACGGGTTTCGGGTTGTTGTAAGTTTGCTTTTAACCCCTGGACTAAAATCGGTGCTGCCCAAATTATAAATATCAGCATTACCAAGCCAGAAGCAATCACAATCAACAACTGTGGGGCTTCGACTGGTAGCAAGTAAAGCATCGTTACCCAGGCTGCAAAAGCCTGAAAAAATGGACTTAACCAAGCAAATCCTTGACGGGGTTGCTGTATCCAGTCTGTTAATTGCTCGCCGTAGCTATTTTGTAAAAATACTGGTAGCCAAACTATACCAGCGATAAAAGTACCCAGAGCAACAGCATAAATCCGCCGCCAAGGGGGAGATAAAAAAACTTTGGGATTAGTTCGGATTTGCTGCCCAGCCAGAACTATTAACACTAGGCCTTCTGTCAACAGCGTCAGAACAAAGAAATAATGAGTCGCAATCCCCAAGGCATTAATTATTACCCAGCTTAGTGCTATGTTAATGGGTATTTGTGTCTGGTTTTGAATGTGGCGAGTGGCTATCACAAAGCAGGCAAGGGAAGCAATCACCCACAAAATCACCAAACTGTAGTGACGGGCTTCTTGTGCCAAAAAGATGGCGTATGGTGATACAGCCATCATCGCTGCCGCTAAATGACCCACTAAGCGGGAACGAAAGGCAATCCAGCTAAAGACATAAATTACCGGGATAGATACAGCACCTAAAATCGCTGCTAGAGATCGCGCCCCCCATAAAGAAACTAAACCCTGTTGTGTGGGAAATAATTGCATCCACAAGTGGGCTAAACCGAAGTAAATCGGGGGATGGTTGGTTTCATGACTCAGGTGTCTCCAGACATCATGAAGATTCGCAGCTGGTTGTGGTTGCAGTGGTTGCAATAAAATGTCAGGTGCGATCGCTTGATCTAGAGGTACTCCTAAAAAACTATTCCCTAAGCTAAAAACCAATGTAGAAAATTCATCAGTCCAAGGAGGCTTGGTAGTCAAGTTGGTTAAACGTAAGCCGAGTCCGATGATTAACCACATCAGCAACAGTAAAGGATGAAACCAACGAGATGAGATGGTAGAGTGCCAATTATACAAACGCATCTATGTCTTTGCCAGAGCCAGAACAGGTCAATTTGTATATATTAGACTCACATGGTTGATTTCAGTTCGCTGACTATTTCACATCAGTCACCCGCCAGCTAAGTTTTAAGTTCACCCAGAAATTCCAGACTGTAGCAAATGCGATCGCAATTAGGTTAGCAACATAGCGGTTAGAAATCAGGAAATTAAATACCAAATTCAACACCAAGACATTCAAAACTAACCCAGCCAAACAAATCACGTTGAACTTCAAAAATCGCTTTAGCCGTTGATGCCATTCTTGCTGTCTCATGGAGACATCCGCAAACGTCCAAGCATCATTCCACAAGAAGTTATTGAAAATTGCAATTTCCCCAGCAATGATTTTACTGCGAGTCAAAGGCAAAGCCAAGGTAGACGGATCACTGAGTAAATAGAGCATCGCCATATCGACAAATACCCCACTCAGCCCCACTAAGCCAAACCGCAAGAATCTACCCATCGGAAAGCCTTCTACACTCTGACTCAAGCGTTTCCAGCCACCTGTAGACAGCCGCAAACGAATTAAGTGGTGAATATAGTCCACATATTGCTTCCACGTAACTTTACTTTCACCCTCTTTGCGCTCGCAGAATACGTAACCTATTTCGGCAATATTTTCGACATTACCCCGCCCAATCACCTCTAGGAGAATTTTGTAACCGACGGGATTAAGTGTCGCCCCCACAATGCTCCTACGTTGCACCATAAAATAGCCACTCATGGGGTCAGAAACTCTTCCCAAAACTCCCGGTAGTAAAATTAACCCCAACAATTGCGCCCCACGAGATAAGAAACGTCTTACTGCACTCCAACTACTGACACCACCACCATCTACATGACGGCTGGCTACTGCCATATCTGCTCCCTGTACAATTTGAGACAGCAATTGTGTTAAAACTTCTGGTGGATGCTGCAAATCCCCATCAATTACTCCTAAAACCCTACCTCTAGCGACTTGCCACCCACGAATCACTGCTGAAGATAGTCCTCTTTCCCCTTGTCGCCTCATCACCCGCAACTGTTGGTATTTACTAGTTAAGGATTGAGCTACTTCCCAAGTCAAATCAGGACTATCATCATCCACAACTATTAGTTCATAGTCTCCTGGAATATATTCATCTAATGTTTGAGTCAAAATTTTGACAACATTCTGAATATTGTCCCGTTCTTTGTAAGTAGGAATCACCAAGGACAAGTAAATATCTTGGTCAATTGTTCCTAAACTAGTAGGCGGTAAATCAGAAATCTGCAACGGGCCATTTGGGACTGCTAACAATGCGCTGGATGAGTTGACATTCATAAACTAGATTACAAATCACAAGATAGAGTTTACAAAATGATGGTGTTCTGGTCTTCTACAGGAGAGCATCGACTTTTGGCAGGCTATTCACCGAGAATGGATGCTCCCTTCCACAAAAACCAGTTTCTTGAAGCTAGTTTCTGGCAACCCTGGATTTATCAATATATTTGCTTATACGTAATTTTGATCATAGTACCAGTAATATCCTCACCATACTTTGATGATTATGTTAAGTATTCACCCTAGAATTATAAAGAATTGCCGTCTTAATTATACTAAAAGTCGTGTTTTATTAAGCTTCAGTTCAAGGCTAAGTAATGTTGCACACGAATATGAAATTTGTATACTTTTTAGTAAGATTAAATGCAAAAATAAGACTATAAATTTTTGTAGCTAATTTTTATTAATTTACTGTGAATAAAAATCCTATTGATGCTGTTATTGACCGCGCTCTTTTAGGGTATGATCTATCTCCGGCTGAGGGGATGGCATTGTTAACACAAACTCACCCTGAAGCGATCGCAGCTATTTGTGCCACGGCTGACAAACTCCGCCAGCAGCAAGCCGGGGATACGGTTACTTACGTAATTAACCGGAATATTAACTTTACTAATATTTGTGAGCAACATTGTAGCTTTTGTGCTTTCCGTCGAGATGATGGAGACACTGGTGCTTACTGGTTAGATTGGCAGCAAATTCTGGAAAAATCTCAAGATGCTGTAGACCGTGGTGCAACAGAAATTTGTATGCAGGGAGGATTAAACCCACAAGCACAAATTGACGGTAAATCCTTGTCTTACTACCTCAAGTTAGTAGAAACGATTAAGCAAGAGTTTCCCCAGATTCATCTCCACGCCTTTTCTCCCCAAGAAGTAGAATTTATTGCCCGCATTGATGGCTTAACATATGCTGATGTTATTAAAGCTTTGCGAGATGCAGGTGTTGCTTCGATGCCAGGAACAGCAGCTGAAGTTTTAGATGATGAAGTGCGGCGTGTCCTATGTCCAGAAAAAATTGACACAGCGACTTGGCTAGAAATTGTCAGCACAGCACACCAATTAGGCGTGTATACGACCAGTACCATGCTATCGGGGCATATTGAAACCCCAGCCCAACAAATTGGTCATTTAGAAAAATTGCGATCGCTCCAACAAACGGCTGTCCACGAGAGATATCCCGCCCGAATTACTGAGTTTATTCTATTACCTTTTGTTGGGCAAGAAGCACCAAAATCCTTACGTCGTCGTGTCGGACGTGACCAACCAGTATTAGCAGATGCTTTACTATTAGGTGCTGTAGCGCGGATTTACTTAGGTAATTGGATTCCTAACCATCAACAGAGTTGGGTCAAACTGGGACTAGATGGCGCAACAGCAGCTTTAGATTGGGGTTGCAACGATATCGGCGGCACATTAATGGAAGAGCATATTACAACGATGGCCGGTGCTGTAGGTGGTACTTGTATGGATGTGGAAACCTTACAACAAGCGATCGCTTCCGTAGGTAGACCTTATCAGCAACGAGATACTCTCTATCAAAAGATAGAGCTAGAGGTAAAGAACAACATTGCTATTAGAAAATAATTCTTGACTACTCACCACTCACCACTCATTACTCACCACTCATCACTCATTACTCACTTGATCCCCAAGATACCAATCCAAGATACGATGGACGTTGATTTACGTATCGTTTTACATAATGCTTATGAAACGCTATTGGTCGCGTCTGCTTGCCCTCGTCTTGGTGGTTGCCATTGGCTTAGTAGGCTGTGGTAGTCCGGATAGTTTAACAGGAGATTACCGCCAAGATACCTTGGCTGTAGTCAATACCTTAAAACAAGCCTTAGAAGTATCCCCAGATTCACCAGAAAGAGCAGCAATTCAAGCAGAAGCTAGGCAAAAAATTAATGATTTTTCGGCTCGCTACCAACGGGCTAACTCTGTTGTAGGTCTGAGTTCCTTTACAACTATGCGAACAGCCCTCAACTCTCTGGCTGGACACTACAGTTCTTACCCTAACAGACCCGTACCAGAAAAGCTCAAAAATCGTTTAGAACAAGAATTCCAGCAGGTAGAATCAGCACTCCGGCGAGGTGCTTAATTTTCCCCCTGCTATATTTTTATAGTCAAGAGTCAGAAATATAGAGGCTCTTGACTATAGTCATTAGTCATTATTTTTCCCAGTCCCCAATCACTCTGCTGATAAATATCCCGTTAGTAGGATGTTGTTGTTTAACCTACTCTTATAACTTTACAGAATAAAACATTGTGATATCGCAAACATAGGATTTAGGATTCAAGCTTCAAAACCCTTGATTGTAAGATATAACATCTGATACACGTTCACTCTAATGTTTGCAATAGTGTGAATGATTTGTTTGTTCTGTTTTAATCCAGTATGTTTAACCATTCCTTCCAGTGTGTGAGAGTGAAATTACTTTGGCAACATTTCTTTACTGCTATTTTTAGCAGTAGTTTGTTAATTCCCTACTTGACGATTCAACCAGCAAAAGCGCAAGTTACAGAATATTGTCGGATATCACCAGCAGCCACCAAAACAAAAGAAAATTTACGCTTATTAGCCCTCAAAGGCAATAAAGATGCCCAGAGACGCTATCAGCAATTAATCCAAAAACACGCCAAAGAAGTACAACAGTGTCGCAACCGTACTTGGCCAAAAACTCAAGCTGTCTGGATACGTTTATATCCCTGTGATTTGAAGTCAGGGGCTATAGATCAGATTATGGATCGGATAGTCAATGATGGCTACAACCAAGTTTATGTAGAAGCATTCTATGATGGGCGAGTATTGTTACCCGCAGCAGCTAACCCCACAGTTTGGCCTTCAGTGATTCGCAATCCTGGTGCGGAAAAAGTTGACTTACTCGCCACAGCAATTAAACAGGGAAAGCAACGCGGGTTAAAAGTTTATGTTTGGTTGTATACCAACAATTTTGGCTATAGTTATGCACTGCGCCGAGATAGAGAAGCTGCGATCGCGCGTAATGGTAAGGGTCAAACTAGTTTATATGTTGTTAATGATAGCAATCAAGTATTTATCGACCCCTACAACGAACAAGCTAAACGCGACTACTACCGCCTCGTACAAGAAATCTTACGCCGTCGCCCCGATGGTCTATTGTTTGACTATATCCGTTATCCCCGTCAAGCAGGTAGTAATTCCATCGCCACCAAAGTCACAGATTTATGGTTATTTACTAAAGCTACCCAAGAGGCTTTATTTCGCCGCGCCCAAAATAACCAAGGACTAGAGTTAATTCGGCGTTTCTTAGGTAAAGGATACGTCACAGCAGGAGATATTAGTGAAATTGATCAACTTTATCCCCAAGAAAATCAACCGATGTGGCAAGGACGTGTAATTACAGCACAAGGAAAATCACTCCTGTCACCTAGCGAGCGACAACCACTACTACAAACCGAATTATGGTTGCTGGCTGTAGCCCATGCCATGCAAGGTATTATAGATTTTGTCACCTTAGCTAGTCACCCAGCAAAACAACTTGGTATTCCCTCTGGCGTGGTATTTTTTCCAGAAGGCAACCAAACAGTGGGACAAGGATATGATTCTCGCTTGCAACCTTGGGATCAGTTTCCTAGTTCCTTAGAGTGGCATCCCATGTCTTATGGAACTTGTGGTAGCGTTAGCTGTATTGTAGAGCAAGTACAACGAGTTATCACTCTATCCAAGCCAGGTACACAAATAATTCCGGCTTTAGCTGGCAAATGGGGAGGCTCGGTGAGTAATCGTCCCTCATTAGAAGCACAAATGCAAGCATTAAAACAATTTGCACCTAAGCTTAAAGGGGTAAGCCATTTTGCCTATTCTTGGCAGTATCCAGAAAATGATAGCGATCGCAAATTCTGCCGTTAGAGTTCTGTAAAATAGGTAAAAGCTAAACTCTCACCCTGTACTAATGAGTTCACATCCACTATTGAAAGTTGACATTTCTCAACTCAGCGTTGCAGAGCGTATTCAGCTAGCTGAAGATTTATGGGACAGTATCTCTGAACAAGCAGAATACGTTACTTTGAGCGAAGTCCAGAAACAAGAATTAGATCGGCGATTAGCAAGTTATCAGAATAATCCAGCCAATAGTTCTAGTTGGGAGGATGTGAAAAAACGTTTAGGCTTCTCCAGATGAACCATAACCTGATTATCCAACCAGAAGCAGAATATGTCATTCAACGATGCTTTCCCTGTTTCCATCCTCTAAAATAAAGCCATAAGATTTTCGGTTGAACCTATGACTGCAACACTGCTGACACCACCGCATGAAATCATTCACCTGACGGGGATTAGCTGGCAGACTTATGAGAGATTACTAGAAGAATTGAGCGATCGCCGGCTGCGTCTAACTTATAATCGTGGTCATCTAGAAATTATGTCCCCATCCCCAGAACATGAACTTGGCAAAGAAGTTTTAGGTCGTTTTGTGGAAACCCTAGCTGAAGAATTAGCAGTGAACATCTACCCCCTAGGTTCAACTACTTTAAAACGTCCTGAAGTGAGTGGTGCAGAACCCGATAAATGTTTCTACATTCGCAATATTGCCCTGGTTCGGGGAAAAAAACGACTGGACTTAACACAAGACCCCGCACCTGATTTAGTCGTGGAAATTGATGTCACCAGCAGTTCTGATAGTCGTCTACGAGTTTATGCAGATTTGGGTGTAGCAGAAGTTTGGATTTATAACGGGGAATCTCTGGTGATTAAACAATTACAAAATGACACTTATATTACCTGCCAAACTAGTCAATTCTTTGTTAACTTACCCATTCCAGAAATTGCTGGATTTTTGCAACAAGCCGAAACAATGGATTATCTGGAGTTAGTAAAAATATTTCGTGATTGGGTGAAAAGTCAGTTGTTATAACCT
>NZ_JAYGGZ010000047.1:0-31386 GCF_034931465.1 Anabaena sp. UHCC 0399
ACCAGAACCTTGGTCTGTTGCTTATGTCGAACCTTGTCGCCGTCCTACAGATGGACGCTATGGAGAGAACCCGAATCGTTTTCAGCATTATTATCAGTACCAAGTTTTGATTAAGCCCTCACCAGATAATATTCAGGAGATTTATCTTGATTCTTTGCGGGCGTTAGGAATTCGACCAGAAGACCACGATATTCGGTTTGTTGAAGATAATTGGGAAGATGCAACGGTGGGTGCTTGGGGTACTGGTTGGGAAGTCTGGTTAGATGGGATGGAAATTACTCAATTTACCTACTTCCAGCAGTGTGGGGGTATTGATTGCCGTCCAGTGTCAATTGAGATTACATATGGTTTAGAGCGATTGGGGATGTATCTCCAGGAAGTAGAGGCGATTACTAAAATTCATTGGACTGACAACATTAATTATGGTGATGTTCACCTTCAAGGAGAAATTGAGCAGTGTACCTATAACTTTGAAGCGTCTAATCCTGAGTTGCTCCTGACTTTGTTTAATTTGTATGAGCAGGAAGCTACCCAGTTAACGGAAAAAGGATTGGTGTTACCGAGCTTGGATTACGTGATGAAGTGTTCGCACACTTTCAACTTGCTCGATGCTAGAGGAGTGATATCGGTGACGGAGAGAACGCGGTATATTGCGAGAATTCGTCATTTGGCACGAAAAGTAGCTCATTTATATGTTGAGCAAAGGGAGAAGTTGGGCTTCCCGTTGCTAAAAAATGCCCCTGTTGCTCATAACTAGTGATCTGTCAAATCCCACCATTTTGACGGTTAGAGAGACGTGATAAATCGCGTCTCCACAAATCAATAATTAATGTTTGATCTACTACTGCTTAATATTTCTTAAAACTTGGTAAAATTCCATAACCCTCTTTGTTTTAAAGAGGGTTATGTGTAATTTATCTAGAAATATGGTGCGTGAGAGATGGTGAATTGGAGTGAAGTTCTAGAACCGATCGCAGATGGGTTTCGTTCTCTAGGAGTACCCGAACCGATTGTACATTGGGGACATCCGTTGATGATGGCGATCGTGATTTTTGTTGTAGGTAGTTTCGTAGGTGTGGCAGGTTGGAGAGGTAAGCTGCTGGAGGATAAAGATAAAGATGCTGCGCTGAAAAGTCGGATTGCCCATCGTCAATTAGCACCGTGGTTGTTTTTATTCCTGGCGGGTGGTTATATTGGTGGGGTTTTGTCTTTAGTTATGCAGCACAAACCACTGTTTGAAAGTTCACACTTTTGGACTGGTTCGCTGGTACTATTACTTTTACTGATTAACGGTGTGATTTCTTTAAGTGGATTTCTAGGTAACAAAAAGGTGTTACGTGCTGTTCACGCGTATTTGGGTAGTGTGGCACTCGGTGTTTTGCTGCTCCATGCTGTCCTAGGATTTAACTTAGGTATCTCTCTTTGATTCTATGAATGCGACTGTAAAATAAAATGCCGTCATATTGTTAAGTATTTTTATCAAGCCCGCTTGTGCGGGCTTTGTTCGTATAAACGGAATGAACTATACTTCACCAAAAGCATGAAAGGTTTTCTAGACAAATCAAACTAGCTATTTTTAAGTTGGCTGTAAATTCTGTTTATTGGGTGATTGGATAAGAAGTTTTATGATTCAGACTAGTGGTGTAATTATTTGTCTTGCCTATATTCTGGGATTATTATTCACAGCAGTTCCTGGGGGTGGAGTATGGATTTTGCCTTTAGGGATATTAAGTGCAGTGCTGTCTAGAAAGGGTTACACCAAACCACCGATAGTTTCGCAGACATCAGAAATTGCCCAAACCCAAAGTAGAGTCAAAGTAACACCTCATATTTGGAAGAGTAATACTCAGCCGCGAGTATGGTTAATAGCGGGGTTTGTGGGGATGTTGGCAAGTTTCTATTTGCAGTGGCGAGTACCAGAACCAGCAGTAAATGATATTAGTCAATTCGTCCCACCAACGAATAGCAATAATCAAGAACAACTAGTAATTGTTCGTGGTGAAATCACTAGTAGTCCTCGCGTTACCCGGAGTCAAAGGGGGCAATTTTTGCTAGATGTTTCTCAAGTAGATCAAGTCAAAAATCAAGTTAAAAACAAAAAAAGCGAGGAAAAAACTCAAAAAGGGGCAACAGGTCAGTTGTATGTCACAGTACCTTTACTTCAGGTTACAGGGTTACATTCTGGGCAACAAATTGAAGTGACTGGGGTTTTGTACAGGCCGAAGGCTGCATCTAATCCAGGTGCTTTTGATTTTCAGAAATTTTTGAAGCAAGAAGGAATATTTGCTGGTTTAATGGGGCGACAAATCAATATTTTGGATGAAGATCGGCAATGGGGATGGTGGCAAATTCGAGATAGGATTGTGCGATCGCAAGTTCGGTGGTTGGATGTTCCAGAGGGGCCACTTGTGAGTGCGATGGTTTTAGGTAGTAAAGCCGTTGATTTGCCTTATGATATCCGTGATTTATTTGTTAAAGCCGGACTAGCTCATGCTTTGGCAGCTTCAGGGTTTCAAACTTCTTTAATTTTGAGTGTCATATTGCAGTTAACAAAGCGGGCAAAAAAAGCCACGCAAGTCACCCTGAGTTCACTGGCATTAATTAGTTTCTTGTGTTTAACAGGTGTGCAACCGTCGGTACTAAGAGCCGTGATTATGGGTTTTGCGGCATTAGTGGGGTTATTATTAAATAGGAAGATCAAGCAGTTAGGTTCACTGCTATTAGCTGCAACTCTTTTATTAGTATTTAATCCCTTATGGATTTGGGATTTAGGTTTTCAGTTGAGTTTTTTGGCAACCCTGGGATTGGTTGTCACAGTACCTGCTATTATTAGCCGCTTGGATTGGTTACCATCGGCGATCGCTGCTTTAATTTCTGTGCCTCTAGCTGCTACCATTTGGACTTTACCTGTGCAACTGTTTGTGTTTGGAGTTGTACCTGCCTACAGTTTGCTTCTCAATATTATTACAACACCGTTGATTTCTATTCTGAGTATTGGTGGGATTATTAGCGCGATCGCAGGTTTAATGTTTCCAGAAGCTGGTAGTGTGTTGGCTAGCTTATTGCATTACCCTACTTTATGGCTGATTAAATTAGTGGAATTTTTTAGCCAATTGCCAGGAAATTCCTTGGCTGTGGGTAGTATATCGATTTGGCAGTTATTGACTATATATATAGTAATATTGTTGGTTTGGTTAGTTCGTTGGTGGCAGCAACGGTGGTGGTTTGCCAGCTTAATCACTTTTGGTCTAGTTATCTTGCCGGCTTGGCATTCAGCCAGCACTTTAATGAGGATAACTTTGCTAGAAGCTAAGGCAGAACCAGTTTTAGTAATTCAAGATAAAGGTAAAGTTACCGTAATTAATAGTGGTGATGAGGGTACAGGCCGGTTCACGCTTCTACCATTTTTAAAACAACAAGGCGTGAATAGGATAGATTGGGCGATTTCTACTGATTTTCAAGGTAATGATAATGATGCTTGGCTAGAAGTCTTACAACAATTACCAATTAAAAATTTTTATACCTATGCCATAAAAGAAGAAAATACCATAACTCATCAAGCAATTCAACAAGAATTACAAAAACAAAAGGGAATTTATCAACTTCTACCTGTGGGACAAACTATCAATACTGGTTCGCTAATTGCACAATTAATTAATGAACAACCTCTTTTACAATTACAAATTCTAGGTCAAAGTTGGTTATTAGTAGGGGATGTTAAATCTCAAGAGGTGCAAAGAATTATGAAAGCTGGCGGCTGGCCGAATCCCCAAGTGTTGTGGTGTAAGTCTGAGTCTTTGAAAGATTTAGTTACAGTCTTGAAACCACAAGTAGCGATCGCCTCTGCTGGCAATATTGACTCTAATATCTTAGCTGAACTGAATAAAACCTCAACTAGAATCTTCTTGACAGCGCAAGATGGTGCTATTCAATGGACACCCAAGGGGGAATTTGAGTCATTTATTCAGGTAGAAGAAAATAAATCTTCTGCTATATAGTCAATAAGACTCGCCCGTTTAATTTGTTGTGTAAGAGGCTGATTTGAGGGAAGCATCCGGTTTTGGTAGATCGTCCTGCGCTCAGGCGCACGCTACGCAAACAGACTATAAGTTGGGGCTATACAAACTAATTAAGTCTTATTACTTACTAGCTGATTCTCTGGATTCATAATATCGGCAGCTTTGACAGGGGCCGTTGGGGTTGATGGCACAACGAAGATAACCGGAACGGGCATTAAATTTGCAGCTGATATCACCAATTAAAAAACCTACTCCTTCTAGGTAATAGCGATCACCTACGGCGGGCGGAGCATCGTCGCCTTCTACTGATCTGAGATTTTGCTGTATCCTGTCTCTGGAAGCGTTAATGGCCGCTTGTCGCAACTGTGAACGTATCCGCCACTGAGTTCTACGGATCACCCATAGGGAAAACAGGGAGGGAAGCAACCCAATGGTAATTAGCAAAAGTGTCTTGAACACCTTGTCTCAACCCCTTTTATTAGGGACTCCCAAATAAAAAATATCCCTAGTTGTCTGGTGGGATGGGTGGGGACACCCATCCCCGATTTCGGGCGCACCTTACAAGAAGGATAAATTATTTCCAGGAAATCCCATATGTTGAGTGATCGCCCTGCTTCCTACAGCCTTTTGTTTCAAAAATATCTAGTACAGCGCGGCGTAAATCAAGATATCTACTTTGGTTGCCAAAAGACAGTCTCAGCAAGTCAAGATTGCCAAGGTGAGGGAATTGGAGTTGTGGAAATGACTTGATTTGCCATCAACTTGATAGCAGTTCTGCCACAACTAGGACAAGGAACATCTAGAGTTTGTGATGATACTCCTTCTACCTCACTTAATAAACCCTGTTTACAGTGCCAACACTCAAAAATGATGCGATGCACTGGCTCGTTGCAGTCCAGTATTTTAACGTGTTGAAAATTCCTGATTTCGTTGTCTTGGTTTCTTGGTTTGTAGGGTTTTTTTATTTCTCTTACTTCCATCATTTTACCTGTCTAACTCACTGATCAATCTGTCCGGTACTTCAGTGATGGGTTGTTACTGAAAATCAGGACTATTACAATAATGCAAAAAACAACAGTAAAAAGAAAGAACACTTTTTGATGTTGTCAGCTTTTTACTCATTTTAGATGGTAGCTTTATTTTCGCCGTGCTATATCAAGGAATCAATATTTTAATATTTATATTTCGCTAACACTAGATCAATTTTATCAGAGTTAATAATTACGTATAATCAATTAAAAAACAAGTATTTGGTAAAACTAAACACCAATTCGGAAATTACCTCTGACGTTGGGTAGATTAATTAATAAAATTCACACATTACACTAAATCTACTGGCTAAATTTATGGCTGACTTAAAAGAAGTATTAAGATTTATTGAGAACATCGAAGCTGAAAACTTTGGTCAATCTGTTTATGAAATAGCGAATAAGCTACGTGGCTATACCAAACCACAATACACAACTAAGCTATGGACTCTAGCGACGGGGTATAACCAAAAATATATTCAGGGAGAATTCCAAGGAAAACTTAATCAGGAATTAGTATTAAGTGGTAAGCAGACTGATTTTGGTCACTTCATCGCTTCCCTGTCAGATCAAATAAATCAACAGGGAATACGTAAATCTGATTTAACGAGTTGGACAGGTGATCATACTTCATGGGCAGGGGATATTGGTTCGGCTATTGTATTTTATCGCTCCCAACCGGAACGGACGGCTAAAATTACCCTCGATGAAGCACTCCAAAGACTAGCAAGTGACAATGATTACACGGCAAATATTGCAGCTTATGTCATTGGGAATAAGTTGAATTGCGATCGCAAAGCTATCATTTCCCAGACAATTGTGCAATATGATACTACGGAATACGCAGGGCATATCAAAACATTTCTCTCCAAACGTCTTGGGGCAAACATTTTAGGTAATACACTTGAGAATCCCGACATAGTAGAAGCTGAAATTCGCCGTACTCTATCTACATATATTAAGTTGTCTGGTAGAGCATCTAATGTCTATAAATCTGTGAAAAATCTAGTCAAGTTACAGCCACAATTAGGATTAGAAAACAACAATGTACCAAATGCCAGTGATTTGCTGACTGGTTCTCTACATTTTTTATCTCACTTAGTTAAATTTAGCGGCTTAGATAGTCTGCATTTTCAGCCATACCAAATTCCAGGAATTTCTTGGTTGGGGAAGGTGGATTATTTTGTTAGTAGTCATTAGTCATTGGGAATTGGGGAGTATTTTCCCCCTATCACCTGTCACCCGTCTCCTGTCCCTTCATTCAATCTGGTCTTAAATCGTTTGATAGTTCCACAGTACCCCTAGAGCCATCAATTCTTACCCGTTGCTCATCCTGTAAAATCCAGGTAGCACCTTTGACATCCATGACTGCGGGAATTCCGTACTCACGAGCAACGATCGCACCGTGGGAAAGTCTGCCCCCTGCTTCGGCAATCAATCCTCCAGCCCTGACTAATAAAGGGGCCCAACCGGAATCTGTATAAGGTACGACTAAAATAGTGTCTTTGTCTATCTCTGGTAGGTTTTGTAAATTCCGCACTACCTTAATTCGCCCTTCGGCTTGCCCGTGGCTGGCGGGAATGCCTTGTAAGATTTGGTCAGAATAAACACCGACGGCGGTTGTAGGATGGGGAGGTATATTACCGTAGACGACGAGGGGGATTTGCTCAATTTGGCTATCTTGGTGGAATTGCGATCGCCTAAATTGGATCATTTGGTTTAAGTGTTGCAGCAATTCGGTGTTAGCATCCACTACTAATAACCGCACTTCCTCTAGTTCCAAAAAGAAAATATCCCCTGGTTGTTTTAGCCAACCAGACTGTAACCAAATCTGCTCTAAAGCTAAGAATTTCCAGCGTAATACTGCCAATAACCGCGAATAAACCTCGGTAACGCGCCCTTTAATATCTATTCGTTTCTGAACTATGCCGCGTTTGCGTTTACTTGGTTCTAAAACCGCTTTTTCTGGTTCACTCAACTGAATCAATTGCACAAACAACTGTCTGATGGGTTGGGGTTCTTCCTTCCAAGTGGGAACGGCGATATTAGTACCGACATCACTTAAATAGCCGTAGTCTTCGAGTAGTTCATCTAATTCATAGAGAATCTTTTCTCCCTCTGGGGTTTGCTTCAACTGATCAAATACTTGCTCTGGTTCGCATTCCGCTAATATTTGTTTAGCATCGGCGGCTAAGGTTCTCAAGGAACGTAAGGCGGCTACTTCTGGGGTGACACTGTTATCGATTTGCTCATCTTTCACCCGAAAAATGCCCTGTCTGATGGCGGCACTTAAGGGAGCTAAAATGCTGTAGTAAGTGCCAATACGGAGTAATTCTAGGTTAAAATCTATCCTTTCTAATAGTTCAGCCGGTTCTAATTCTTCTGTGCTTTCATTAGCTAATCTTGACAAACCGGGAATAAATACCTTTTGATAGTCCCGCTTAAAATCTTTTTCTAAATTTAGTTCTTGCTGGAGTAATTTCATTAACCCTGGCAGATTCTTAAAGGTAGACTGCAAGGGCGGTTTAGTCATTTTTGCGCCCCTAGTTAAAAACTCTAGACTTTCTGGTGGTAATCCCATCCTTAAGAAAATCTCTCCTAGGAGGGAGGCATTAAAATAAGCTCTAGAGTAATGCAGAGTTGCAGTTTCAGTAAAATCTAATCCCGTAGCGCGATCGCCTAAGACTAAACTAAAAATATCTCCCCAAACTCCACAAGTTAAAGGACGATTAATCGACCAAGTCAGGGGATGAACTACCCCAGGAATTACTTCAGCCGCGATTTTGCGCGTCCAGATGGGGAGTAGGGTAGTAATAGGTCTAGCTTGCAGCAACCACAGGCTTTGACCGTCGTAACTCCATTCAATATCTTGGGGTACGCCTAGGTAACGTTTTTCAATGCGCCGGGCTAGGTATGCTACTTGCTTGATAATGGCTTGGGGAACTCGTCCTGTCCCCTCCAACTGCACAGATGAAAGATTGTCTGCTTCCACCACAAACGCCCGATATTGTTCTGGTGTGACTTTCCCAGAAACGACTTGTGTGGGGCTACCTGGTAAGGCTTCAATTACCACTGCATCGCCTTGCTGGGTGATGGGATCACGACTAAAAGCGACTCCCGAATATGCGCTTTGGACTTGCTGTTGAATCAGTACCGCCATCGCTGAGTCTGGTAAACCGCGATCGCGCCGATACTGCACCGCAGCTGGATAATCATAAGAATCCCTAACAATCGTAATAGCTTGCTGCAATTGTTCTTTACTGGTAACGTGCAACAATGTTTGATATTGTCCAGCCGCCGAAGCTTGTTCTGAATCTTCCCCAATGGCGGAAGAACGCACCACTAAGGGAGATAAATCGGAAGGTTGGAGAAAATTTAATAATTTTTCGGGATCATCACCAGGAACGAGTACCCAGCCTTTCGGGACTGAGTAACCCCAACGTTTAATTTGCGAGAGGGTAGAGGCTTTTTGTCCGACTAAGGCAGTATCTAACTCATCATCTAAAGAGAGAATAACGCGATCGCCACGCAAATATTCAAAGACTGCCTGAGATTGAGCATCTCCCTCTTGTAACGGTAGGTTTAAATCATCAGGGATTTTTTTGTAAATCCATCCTAATAATGCAGCTAAGGCTACAGCCGCCAGAATTTTCGGGAAATCTTCGGCATGGAGAATTACCATAAACAAGGGAAACACAACTAAGACTCCATACTTCACGAAAATTCTCGACTGCAACAGGGTAAAGCTAATAATCGCCAGTAACCCGATAAATATCGATAACAGGGGATCATGTACCAGCAATCCCCAAACAACGTTGGTTGTCCCTGCGCCTCGCCCTATCGAGTATCTACCAAAGACTAAGGTAATTAACGCCAGGAGTTCCCAAACTGATCCCTCTGGGAAAAAAGCACGGGCTAGAAAAACAGCACCTATACCTTTAAGGGCTTCTGACAGAACAGCCAAAACCCCTGCTATAGTCCCACCATGATAAAAAGCGGCGGAGACACTGATATTTTTCGTACCAATTTGTGCTAGTTGTCTCCCCTTCAGTGCGTAAGTAATCCAAGCGATTACAGGTAACGCACCCAAGAACGGACAGACAATTAAAATAGTTAAAGCACCCCAAAGTTCTCTCATTATGGATTTTGGATTTTAGATTTATCTTCCACCTAAAATCTCAAATCTAAACGTCTAAAGTTTTTCCGCAAGTTTTTGATAATTTTTAGGGCGCACAAGAAATCTAGTTGACGGACACGCGGCTATAACCGGTGTCCTTTTTCGCTGCTATTTGCTCAATTAAGAGCGTAGGCAGACTGTAACGCCCAAATAATCAAGACAGCAATTGATCCCAATAGTAACACAGTAGAGATTGTGACTAGTTTGGGGGCATCTGCCCCTTCAAATTTCATAATTCCTCTATTTAAGTCGGACATAGCTTTGTATTACTCCCTTTGTTACGGTGCTAATTTGTCCGCTTTAATCTTAGTCTTTCTCAACCCAGATGGGACGATTTTACAGATAATATTTTGTTTAAGCTTTGCAACGTTTTCCACATTAATTTTACGGTTTGTGATTAAAAATAGTGTTTAATTTTATACTAAAAATCTTCAATCAGGCATAAAAGAAGTGTTCCCGTCCTAAATAACAGATATCCATCTTTACTAATCGGAGATCAGCTTCATGTCAACAATTTGCGCTCTCCTCACCCTGTGTAGGCGATTTCTGGGAAGGGTGAGATTCTCCTTGATTCTGTTCCTAGTTACTGTACTCTTATTGGTCAACTTGTCTACTGTTGCCCAAGCTGAATTAAGTGGACGTTGTAAGACTAATCACCCAGAGTTTCCTAGCATTCTCAACATTGCTACGAGCAAAGTCGTGCAAGAGGCGATGGATTTAGACTGGAAAGCTGGACTGAGCGATCAACTTGAACGAGGACGATGGATTCTGTGGAACAAAGAAACAGGAGAATTTTCTGTTTCTGCGGTGAAAGTTGGAGATCCCACAACGGGTAACAGGGAGGTTGATATTGGCTCTATACCACGGGATACTAGTAATATTTTTACAGTCGGGATGTACCACACACATCCACCCAACCCTCAATACAAAGACGTTGGGCCTAGTGCAGATGATAAAGGCAAAGCAAGCGGACTGAAAATTCCCAGTTTGGTGCGTGACAGTAACCCTGATACCCCAGATCCCAATGATTATCAGAATTATTTAGTGGGGCCAGCACAGGCTTGTGAAGATGCTGAAAATCCAACCAGTTCTGTTAAGCTGCCTAATGAGTTTTTTCAGCCTTCTAATCAAGGTTCTGGTAACAGCACTAACAACGGTACTAACGGTACTAACGGCACTAACGGCAATGGGACTGATAATAATGGTAATAACTCATCAGGTAACACTTCTAATCCAGCCACTAGCGGTTCTAAAGGTACGGGTAGCAGCTACGGTGATCCCCACATCATTACTTTAGATGGTTTCCGTTATAGTTTCCAGACAGTTGGTGAGTTTCTCCTAGAACAATCTGCTGATGGGAAATTTATCGTTCAAACTCGCCAAGAAAAAGTCCCCAAACAAGAACTGAGTTTAAATACGGCTGTGGCTGTGAAAGTGGGAAGCGATCGCATCGGTTATTATGCTCCCAGTTCAGATAAATCTGAGAAAGCTACTCTACGGGTAAATGGCGAAGTTATTACCCTCAAAGATGAGACAGTGAAATTACCTGATGGTGGTTTCCTGCAAAAACAAAGCACGGAATACACCATTGAAAGTCCTCGCGGAGAACAGGTGATCATTCGTCCGATTAAGGTTGCAAACTTGCCATTTGTCAATGTGACTGTGACAGTTCCCAGCAACTATCAAGGCAAAATGACAGGTTTGTTAGGAGATTTTGATCGTAACGCCAATAATGACTTGAAAACACGTACTGGCAAGCTAATACCTAGTCGATCTAACTATAGCAATGTCCGACTGGCATTGAGTAATTTCCTCCCGATACCCATTCCGCTAGATGAGTTTGAAAAAAGCTACTTTGACAAACTTTACCGCGATTTCGGTGATAGTTGGCGGATTAAGCAAGAAGACTCACTATTTAATTATGAATCAGGAAAATCAACGGCGACATTTACAGACCGTAATTTTCCCAAACGCTATCATAATATTGCTTCCCTGATGCCCAACCAAATCAGCCAAGCAGAAAATGTCTGCCGTAAAGCAGGGGTAGATGATTTCATGCTGGAAGGTTGCATTCTCGATGTCGGGTTTACAGGGGAAAGTGGCTTTGCTAAAAATATGGTGAATGTATTAACTAATACTGTAGTGGATCGGGCTGTGAATCGCGCCTTAGATGAAGTGCGATCGCGGGTGAAAGTTCCAACTCCATTCCGCATCCCTGGCTTTCCCTTCTAGAGTACCATTAAGTAAGAAGATGCTTCCTACTACTTGGTAAGACTATGCAAGTTGAAAAGCTATCAATTTCCTTACCAGCTTCCCTAGTGCAATTTATTGAAGGTTACAAAGTAGCCCATGAATGTAAATCTCGCTCCCAAGTCATTGAAAAAGCATTGCAATTGTTGCGAACACAGGAACTAGAACAGGCTTACAGAGAAGTATCTGCTGAAGTTGACAATGATTGGGAAATCACGATTACAGATGGATTAACCGATGAAGCGTGGTGATATTTATTACGCTAACCTCAGTCCATCTGTAGGTTCTGAGATGGCTAAACGCCGTCCAGTGCTGATAGTTAGCAATGATGCCAATAATCGTGCAGCTAGCACGGTAACAATTTTACCGCTTACATCCAATGTCAGCCGTGTTTACCCCTTCGAGGTTTTACTGAATCCAGAGGATAGTGGTTTACCATTAGCGTCCAAAGTACAGGCGCAGCAGATACGAACAATTTCTCAGCAAAGGATTGTGTCAGAGGTGGTAAATAGTTTAAGTGAAGACTTGATGCAATTAGTAGATGCGGCTCTCAAACTACATTTAGGGTTGGAGAGAAGTTAACAAACTACAGTAAAATCTCTGCTAAACATTAGGGACTTTCAGAAAATAAGTTCTTAGGCTGGGAAAAGGAGGGTGTTTGTAGGTGAAATTATTATTGGTAATTTTTGGGGTGGTGGTGGTAGCTTTAGTGTTGGGGGAAATCGGATTGCGATCGCTATTTGGTTTTGGTAATCCCCTGACTTATATTGCTGATGATCAAATCGGTTATTTGTTAGCACCCAACCAACGCACGCGCCGCTTTGGTAATCGCATTGAGATTAATGAGTATTCTATGCGGAGTGGGTCTATATCTAAAATACCTACACCCTCGACGCTGCGAATATTAATTTTGGGAGACTCAATAGCTAATGGTGGTTGGTGGACAGATCAGACTAATACTATTTCTAGCTTGATGATGGCTAGTCTGTCTAATCGTCAACCTACCGAGGTGATGAATGCTTCCGCTAACTCTTGGGGGCCAAGGAATGAACTCGCTTATCTCCAGAAATTTGGGACTTTTCAGGCTCAGTTGGTAGTTTTATTAATTAATACCGACGATTTATTTGCTACTGCACCTACATCATTACCAGTGGGACGCGATCGCAATTACCCCAATCAAAAACCAGCCTTAGCATATATAGAAGTATGGCAACGTTACGTGCAGAAACAACAGCCGATTCCCGAAATGAAAGCAGTGCAGAAAGAAACAGGCGATCGCGTGGGTGTTAATCTAGAAGCCATTGCTAAAATTCAAGAATTAACTCGTCAAAACAACAGCAAATTCCTGCTGGTGATGACTCCCTTATTGCGAGAACTAGGTGAAAGTGGCCCCCGTGATTACGAAATTAAAGCCCGTCAACGCCTCAAGGATTTTACGCAAGCACAGCAAATTATCTATATAGATTTTCTGCCTATATTTAACTCTCAAACTAATCCTCAAGCCTTATACCAAGACCATATTCATTTGAACTTACAAGGTAATCAGTTAGTCAGTCAAGAAATCGAGCGATCGCTTCTCAATTGATCCATCTAAGGAACTACCAAAGAATAAAAGTAGAAAATTAGGGGTGAATGAGCCTCAAATGCCAATAAAAAATCAACAAAAATTTAAAATGAGATGAGATGAGATTAACAGTCCCCTTGAAAGACTAAAATGAGATGAGTAATCCTCGTGTTTTGTGCCTCGGTGAAATTCTATTCGATTGTTTAGCTGATCAGTTAGGGCTAAAGCTAGAAGAAGTGCAATCCTGGACTCCTTACCCTGGTGGTGCGCCAGCTAATGTCGCCTGTGCTTTGGTCAAATTGGGAACTCCCGCCGCATTTATTGGCGCAGTAGGGGAAGATGAGCCAGGGAACGAACTTGTCCAGCTATTACAAGAAGTAGGTGTAGATACCAGGGGTGTACAGCGTCATTCTACTGCGCCAACGCGCCAAGTTTATGTGGTGCGGGATCTAGCAGGCGATCGCAGTTTTGCAGGCTTTGGTAAGTATGACACCTCAGAATTTGCCGATACTCACTTGCAAGCCAAACAATTGCCGGAGTCACTGTTTCAAGATGCAGAGTTTCTCGTTTTGGGTACTTTAGAACTAGCCTACCCTGAAAGCGAAAAGGCAATTAATCGCACTCTAGAACTAGCAGAACAGTATGATTTAAAAATTGTGCTAGATGTCAACTGGCGGCCAGTCTTTTGGCAAGATGAAAATATCGCGAGGCAAAAAATTCAAGCCCTATTTAAACGGGTCGATTTTCTCAAACTCTCCAAAGAAGAGGCAGAATGGTTATTTGATACCACAGATCCAGGTGCTATAACTTACCGCTTAGGGTCGATTGAAGGGGTGCTGGTGACAGATGGTGAACATGGTTGTGCCTATTGCTTGGGTGAGAATGAAGGTAAGTTACCTGCTTTTGATGTTGCTGTGACTGATACCACTGGTGCGGGAGATAGCTTTTTGGCAGGATTTATCCACCAACTTAGTAAAAATGGTCTCCATAGCCTCAGTGATGCAGATATCGCTAAAAGCATGATTGCTTATGCTAATGCTGTAGGTGCGCTGACTACCATTAAACCAGGTGCGATCGCCTCTCAACCCACTTCGGCTGAAATCGAATCTTTTCTAGCTAACCATCAGGGATAGGGACTGGGGACTGGGGACTGGGGAGAAATGTTTACTACTGCCCAATTCCCAATTCCCATGCCATTATTCATCTATGCAATTGGGAACACCTACAACAGCACAGTGGAAATTAGAACTAAGCTGTTTAATGAGGGGATGGTAAACAGATTTACATCCCAAAAATAAGATATCAGCAGATTCATTTTCCACCACTGTTCTTAGTTCTGTGCTAACGCCACCGAAGCGCAAATGTGATTTAAAAGAACCTTGCCATTCCTCAGCTAAACTTCTAGCCTGCCAAAGAATTCTATCGGCTTCTTGGAGGGAATCTAGCGTCTTCTGTTGTAGATGTAACGCAATTCCTTGAAGTCTTGGTTGAGTTAATACAGATGTGGTAGATTTGGATACTTCACCAATAGGACATTCTAAATTTGGTAATTTATCGACCAGTCGCAATCTATTAATATTTTGACCATCATGACTGTCTTCTAATACATAAACAGCTTGCACTATGACTTCTTGATTAGTTGCTAACCGTGTTTGATGTGCAATCCAAAAAGCTATATCTAGTGCAGTATGGCTATTAGGAGAAGCATCATAACCAACAATTAAATTAACTGATTTAGCTAGTTGACATTGCTCATAATCAGGTTTTTTGGGTTCTGGCAATAATAAAATTTGTTCGATTAAGTCATCTCGACCCATCGCGCTTTGTAAGCGTGCTAACATTGGCTTAATGTTCACAGCTTTGACTTCTCCTAAATTTAACTAAACAATGAATGAGAAGCAGGGTAGAAACGAATAGCTCAAGGCTTATTCGCTAGGAATCCCCAAGAACAACTGGTATTACAGCCAAGTTTTGGGAGTTCCTTCCATTGCCGACGGAGTTAGCTGACGGGCTAAGACTGGAAGGTGTCTCTCTTATGAGTGCCGAGTGCTAATGTTAAGATTAGTCACACCCTGAAGTTGCTACTCTTTATAAGATACGCCCCATAATTTGGTTTCTCCGCTTCAAATTTAGTTTGACTGAATTTGAATTAGGCCACCCACTACAAAAATAATAGTCTACTTCACTCTTCCTGAGTAAAATATTTATCAAGAAAGTTTAAGGCATGATTACGAAGTTCAAAATATTCTTTTGAGTTGCGTATAGCAGTTCTATCCCGTGGATGGGGAAAGGGAACTTCTAAAATTTCCCCAATTGTAGCTGCTGGCCCATTGGTCATTAAGACGATGCGATCAGACATATAAATAGCCTCATCAACATCGTGAGTAATCATCATTACTGCTTGTCGATTATTTTCCCAAATATCTAATACTTGCTTTTGCAATTTACCTTTAGTTAACGCATCTAATGCGCCAAAAGGTTCATCCATGAGCAACATTTTTGGACATATAGCTAAAGCCCTTGCAATCCCTACTCTTTGTTTCATACCTCCAGAAATTTCATCAGGATACTTCTCTGCTGCCGCCGTTAAGTTTACCATTGCCAAGTGTTTGTTCACAATGCTAATTTTTTCAGGCCGGTTAGCATTTTTTAACACTTCATCCACAGCGAGACGAATATTGTCTCGGACTGTTAACCAAGGCAACAAAGAATAATTCTGAAATATCATCATCCTTTCAGCACCTGGCTGGCGAATTTCTTTACCGTCAAGCCTTACTGAGCCAGAGGTTGCTTTTTCTAAACCCGCTACAATTTTTAACAAAGTTGATTTGCCACAACCAGAATGTCCAATTACAGAAATAAATTCATTTTCACCGATGCTTAGATTAACTTCATTAAGAACTACAAAGTTACTTTTATCTGGTGTCGGATAAGACTTGACTAAATTTTCGATTTGTAAAAAATTTGTGGGAGAGTTAGCTTTTTCATGAGTATCAACTGACAAGGGTGTATATTTCATTTGACATACTCCTAATAATTACAAATTTTTACCTTACTGAGTGCTGAAATAAGAGGAAGAATAACTAGCACTTTTCACCACAGAGTCACAGAGGCACAGAGAGAACTAGGTTTCTAGATGATTTAAGACATGAAGAAATTTGTGGGGGCGTTAGCTCTAATTTCAAAGCTATTTAAATAGCCAATCGGCTCGCTAGGGTCAAAGCTTTTTCTATCTATGAATACTTCTGGCGGTTCAACTTTATAGTCTTCTTTGGGACATTCAATGCCCATTTCACTGGCTATATCTCGATATAAGTCTGTTCTCCAGCCTTGTGCTGCTAGTTTGTCAGCATGTTTGGGAAATTCTTTGATCTGTCCCCAACGAGCTGCTTGAGTCATTAACCAGATACTTCTGGATCTCCATAAAAACGTTGAGTGTTCGCCTGGTTCTTTGGGTAGGTTGTCAGGAATATCATAGAAAATTGTAGTGTCTGCGGCGTTGATGGTGCGGTCTTTGCCATCGAACCCACCATAGTTGTAATTGCCGATAATTCCAGGTGCGGTCAATTTGGTAATTGGTGCATCCTGCTTTTTTGGTCTTGCACCTGTAAAGGAACGGTCTGTCATGAGTTCGGCGACTTCTTGACGATTTTCAGGCTTACTGCAATACTGGCAGGCTTCTATCATGGCTTTGACTAAAGAACGATAGGTTTTGGGATATTTGTCAATGAAAGATTCCATCACCCCTAGTAACCTATCTGGGTGTCCTAACCAGACTTCTTTCCCTTGGGCGAAGGTGAAGCCAATATTTTCATTACCTGTAATGGCTCTGGTGTTCCAGGGTTCTGCTACCATGTAGGCTTGCATTGCCCCTATTCGCACATTTGTTACCATCTGTGGGGGGGACACAATAATGACACGAAACTCTTTGAAGGGATCGACACCAGCCGCCGCCGATATATAGCGGACGAAGTATTCATAAATCGAAGAACTCAAAACTACTGCCCAGACTTTATTTTCTGCTGGTTGTTTTTGAAAGTAACCGCGAAAATCTTTACCGAAGGCTGCTAATGCCCCATCGCCATATTGTTGTTGATATTCGTACCAGGGACGCAAGCCAAAATCCCACATGGCCTTATTCATGGTCATAGCGTTGCCGTGGCTGTGAATGGTCATGGCTGCACATAGGGGGGCTTGACGTGCGCCTTCTGCACCTATGCGGGCGTTGGTGACAGCACCAGAGACTACAGGTGAAGCATCTAGGCGACCAAATATTACACCGTCGCGGGAGGTAGCCCAACTTGCTTCGCGGTTTAGTTGGACGTTTAAACCATACTTGCGAAATAAGCCTTTTTTCCAGGCGATCGCAAATGGCGCACAATCATTAACAGGAACGTATCCGACAATTAGATCCGGTTTTTCTAGATCATCAGATTTGACTAGTGGTTTCATCGCTAAGGCTTCTTCTGCCAAGCCTTTGGCGGATCTGTCTGCTGATACGGCACAGGAGGATAAGGTGATTCCGGCTGTTGTTGCTCCTATGCCTTTTATAAAGTTTCGTCTTGTCCAGTTATAGTTGCTCATGTGGAGTTCAATGGTGTGATTAGCTCACGCAGAGACGCAGTTCGCTGAAAGCGTTCCCGAAGGGTGGCGCAGAGAGAGAGGCTGCGTCTTGAGGTTTTGTTAGAGTGAGATGTTTTTATTTGGAAGTTATGGGGCGATGGGTGGCTAGTTCTTGCAGTTTACTGACGGCAAAATCTAGGATGAGTCCGGTTAAGCCTATGACGAAAACGGCTAGGAAGACTGAACTGAGGTTTAAACGACTCCATTCATCCCAAACAAAGAAGCCTATACCAACACCGCCTGTGAGCATTTCTACTGCAACTATGACTAGCCACGCAATTCCTAAACTGATTCGCAAGCCTGTAAAGATGTAGGGTAAACTGGCAGGCCAAATAATTTTGATAATTCGCCGCCAATGGGGTATTTCTAGGACTTGTGCCACGTCTATATAATCTTTGGGAACGCTAGCAACTCCTAGGGCTGTATTAATAATGGTCGGCCATAGGGAGGTGATGAAAATTACGAAAATGGCTGAAGGCTCTGCTAAGTTGAAGATAGCTAAAGCTATGGGTAGCCAAGCTAAGGGTGATACGGGTTTAAAAATTTGAATGATGGGATTGAATGCTAGCATGGCTGGTCTAGACATCCCAATCAAAAAGCCTAAAGGTATAGCTACTACTGCACCTAATGAAAAACCTATCAGTACCCGTCTTAGGCTAGCTATCAATAACCAACCAATGCCTAAATTACCGGGGCCTCTTTGATAGAATGGGTGAAGTATATAGTCTAAGTTAGCCACGAATGCTTCAGGTGGTGTAGGCATTAACTCATGGTTAATGAGTGCTACAACCCACCACAGCAAGATAATTCCTAAAAAACCCAAAATGGGTAATAGGACTACATCCCTCAAAATTATAGGTTTAGTCTTCTTCCAGACAGCTTGACTGGCAACAGCTGCGATCGCTGCTAAATTTAATTGTAATATCATTCAGGCAACCCCAACAGAGTTAAGTGCAGGTACAAAAAACCGAGCAGTACCAGCCACGGACACTGATGAGAGCTAAACATTAAAAAATGCTGTCTCTTCAGTCTCCTCCCAATGCCTACGAAGTTAGCTGACGGGCTAGGGCTGAGAGTTGCCCTTCTTACGAGAATGTCGAGTATGGAGTGTTGAGTTAGGGGTTGAATCACCTTTCTCTTGTAACTCTTAACTCGCTACTCTCTACAAAGATACGCCCCAAAAACTTGGTTCCTCCGCTCCAACATTACATACTGTGATCTGTTGGATTAGGCTGACTTACTCTAATAGATAGTAATCTCCATCAAGATAGCATTATTGATTCCATAAAAACAACTTTAAACTGATAATTTTTTCTTATTGTAATCTCCAGATTAAATTACGTGCCGTTAGGATTTACCTTGGCAAAATATACCCCACGCTGCCTACATAACCATTCCAAAATTGAGAGAAATTCACCAAACCCGAAGCTTAGGGTTTGGGAAGGCTAATTTTTTTTGTCTTACAGGATACGATAAAGCTAATAACTGCTAAATATATGTCACGCGATAGGTGAAACTTGCCAAGAGTTTCGATAAAGGTCACTGTAATCGCTAAACTAATGACATAGATAATTTAGTTCCCCTATTTCCTCGGTGAATTTAAAAACATGGATTTTAGTCAATCGCTGGCTGAAAATACTCACAATATCATCGAAAAATGGATTTTAGCAGTTCGGAATGATCAGCAGATAGAAAGTGCTGATGATTTATCCTACAGAGCAATTAAAAATCATATTCCTGAAGTTTTTCAGGCGATGGTAAAAGTGTTGTCGCCTTCTCAGGAGGGTGATATTAAATCAATAGTGACTGCTAGTTGGGAGCATGGTTTGCTACGTGCTGAACAAGGCTTTGATCCGTCCGAAATTGCCCGCGAGTATCGTCTACTAAGAAAAGTAGTATTTGATGCTATGGAGGCTGATTTATTACAGGCAACACCAACCGAAATTATTCGTTATATGCGTTTAATTGATGCGGTGATTGATGAAGCGATCGCTCGGTGTTTTAATAGTTATATGAAAGAACGCTTGCGTGAATTGGAACATTTACAAGCTTCTCTTACTCTTCATAATCAAGAGTTGACACGTTTAATTAATGTCAATCAAGACAAACTTTCAGAACTAGCGCACGAACTCAAACACCCTTTAACGTCAATTATTGGTTACTCAGATTTATTTTTACGACAACAAAAACGAGAGATTCCGAAAAAAGATAGCAACGTCAACGTAGAACATATTGAACGTGTACTACGCAATGGTAGACACTTACTGCGTTTAATTAATAATGTATTAGAACTTTCACGGTATGAAGCAGGTCAGCTCCAACTCCAATTAGTGTCTATTAATGTAACGGAATTAATTAACAATGTCTGTGAGATGCTAGAGCCTTTAGCGGCGGAGAAGAATTTAAGAATCCTGGTTGACTGCAACAGCATATCTTCAGAGATAATCACAGATGGCTTTCAATTACAACAAGTTGTCACAAATCTGGTTAGTAATGGGATTCGCTACACAGACTCCGGCACTATAAGTATAGTATGTCAGATGCTAGATCATGAGAAGTGGGCGATCGCAGTTTCTGATACTGGTATTGGTATTGCACCAAAAGACCAAACCAAGATATTTGAACCTTATTTTCGCGTCAGTTCTCAAGAACGTCCCCACCTTCCCGAAAGCTCTGGCTTAGGTTTAGCGATAGTGGCGCGGTTAGTCAAACTACTGCAAGGTGAAATTAGCCTAGTTTCTCAACCAGGGGGTGGCTCTACTTTCACAGTGATTTTACCCTTAAAAGTGAAGATTTGAAAAAACTGCAAAAATTATGCGATCGCATATCCTGTTACAGCTATTTTTTTAGTTCCTATTTCTGCGGCTAAGAGTTGTGTTGCGCCTAAATCTACATATCTTTCTAACCCCACTTTAAATGTAGAGGGTTATCCGTAATTATCCAGCCATCTTGAATTAAGGCATTCTTAACAGCATCGTGATAAATATCTCTTGCAGGCATATCAAAGTATATTTATGACAACAAACCTTGTGTTTTTAATTTAGCTAACGCATCTTCAGCCGACAATTTTTCTGCTTCTTTTTTATTACGTCCCGTACCCTCTCCGTACTTTTGATTTTCCACATAAACTTCCGCTTTGAATTCTGGCGCGTGAGACAAACCACCTGTTTGTGTTGTGACATATTTGGGAGGAGTCGGGCCAATATTGCGCTGTACCCATTCTTGAAACCGATTTTTTGAGTCTACATTAGAGCGAGATACCACAATTTGTTCAGGGACAGCATCAAATAATGGTTCTATAATTGCACGCACAGCTTCAATATTAGAGTCGTTATCCAAATAGTAAGCACCAATCACAGCTTCTAATGTACTGCTAAGTAAATTAGGATTTTGATAGCCACCATCTCGAATTGCACCTTTACCTAACCGTATCCTGAAATCTAAGCCTACTTCAATCGCAAACTTAGCCAGTTGTTTCTCATCTACTAATGCTGAACGCCGCCGCGTTAATTCATCTTCTCCCTTTTCTGGATGACGACGATAAAGATATTCACCACTTAAAAAATTCAGCACAGCATCACCGAGAAATTCTAGGCGTTCATTGTGTTCGCCTTCTCCTGGGTTTTCATTGACATAAGAACGGTGGGTAAGTGCTTGGCGTAGCAGTTTCGTATCATGAAATATGAGCAGTTTGTGCATTTTGATGTCGCTGGTGTCGGTAAAATCATGGTTTATTTTCAGCGATTGCCTCATATAAAAAACCTAAAATCTTCTTAATATCCTTAATGTAATATTCGCTTAAATCAATACTTACAACATTATTTTCCAGATAGAGAAACTGCCATATCGTGCCAATAGTCAATCAAATAAATTGAATATCCAATAATCAGAAATACCTGCTTGAGCATAGAGAGGTATTTTGACATCTTGGTCATAAATTAAAGAAGAATCTGCAACCTCGATGACCAGCAACACATCAGCAGGACTAGGGTGAGCAGAGAGATAATTGTCATCTCGATTTTTAACAATGGCAAAATCAGGTTCTGGTTCGCTGCTGGGAGGTAAACTAATTGGAGCTTGAGATTGCAGAGTGGCTCTATTTCCTACTAATTTTGGTAATTCTCGTAGTAAATTGCGTAAGCAAGTTTCATGGGCTTTACCCTTGGATACCATTTGTATAAGTTCCCCGTTAATTAGCTCAATGTGGTCATCCTCGTGGAAAAAGCCCAGTTCCGCGAGTTTGTGGTACTCTTCCACTGTGAAGCGTTTAGCTTGAGCGATACTCATAAATTTTGCTCCCAAGGGCAACACAACGCCCTAATTCCTATAACCCTTATTCTAAATGAGCCAGAAATTGATATGCTAAAAGCCGAGACTAGCTTGAAAGTGCTGAGTAATGAGTGCTGAGTGCTGAGTAAAAATATTAGTTCTCAGTTCGTATTAAAACTGCCTCCTGCCTTTATAATTATTTGCCAACCATGCCTGCGCCTACTATCAACCCTACAATTACCGCTTTTCCCTTGACGGCTGTTGTCGGTCAAGAAGCCATTAAATTAGCCTTGCTGTTAGCAGCAGTCGATCCTGGTTTGGGAGGAGTAGCGATCGCAGGCCGTCGCGGTACGGCAAAATCTGTTATGGCGCGGGCTATCCATGCGCTGTTACCACCGATTGAAGTTGTTCAAGATTCGCTGAGTAACTGCGACCCCAATCACCCAGAAACATGGGATGATTATCTTTTGGCAAAGTACGCCGATAAAGATATTCAGGATGTCCCGACAGCAATTATCCCTGCGCCTTTTATCCAAATTCCCCTCGGTGTAACTGAAGACCGCCTCCTCGGTTCTGTGGATGTGGAACAGTCGGTTAAACAAGGAGACACCATCTTTCAGCCTGGGTTACTCGCCACCGCTAACCGAGGCGTGTTGTATGTGGATGAACTCAATCTGTTAGATGACCAGATATCCAATCAGCTATTAACAGTCCTATCGGAAGGACGTAACCAAATTGAACGGGAAGGAATCAGCTTTCAGCATCCTTGTCAATCCCTGTTTATTGCCACCTATAACCCAGAAGAAGGGGCATTGCGGGAGCATTTATTAGATAGAATTGCGATCGCACTTTCTGCTGACGGTGTTCTCGGTCTAGATCAAAGGGTACACGCAGTTGAGCAAGCGATCGCCTATTCCCAGTCACCCCAAGAATTTCTGCAACAGTACAGCGAAGATTTAGACTCGCTCAAAACTCAAATTCTCCTGGCGCGGGAATGGTTAAAAGATGTCACTATCACCCGCGAACAAATAGCTTACCTAGTAGATGAAGCCCTGCGCGGCGGTGTCCAGGGACATCGGGCGGAATTATTTGCTGTGCGAGTTGCGAAAGCAGCTGCGGCTTTAGATGGGAGGTCAACGGTAAATGCTGACGACTTACGCCGGGCTGTAGAGTTGGTGATTGTCCCACGGGCGACTGTTGTCCAGACACCACCCCCAGACCAAGCACCGCCCCCACCGCCCCCACCACCACAAAGTCAGGACGAATCAGAAGAAGACCAACAAGAGGAAGAAGAAGACCAACCAGAGGAAGAAGAAGACCAACAAGAGGAAGAAGACCAACCAGACGAACCAGAAGACCAAGAACCCCCCAGCATCCCCGAAGAATTTATCTTTGACCCGGAAGGGGTAATACTAGATGAAAGTGTGCTGTACTTTGCTCAAATGGCACAGCGTCAAGGTAAATCTGGAAGTCGCAGCATTATCTTTTCCGATGACCGGGGACGCTATATCAAGCCGATGTTACCTAAAGGTAAAGTCCGCCGGATTGCCGTAGATGCCACTTTGAGGGCGGCTGCACCCTATCAAAAAGCCCGACGGGAGAGACACCCAGACAAGAAGGTTATTGTGGAACAGGGCGACATTCGCGCCAAGCGTTTGGTACGCAAAGCCGGGGCTTTAGTGGTGTTTGTGGTCGATGCTTCGGGTTCTATGGCCTTGAACCGGATGCAGTCAGCCAAAGGAGCAGTTATGCAACTGTTGACAGAAGCCTATCAAAACCGCGACCAAGTAGCATTGATTCCCTTCCGGGGAGAACAAGCAGAGGTCTTATTACCACCAACCCGTTCTATTGCCTTAGCACGCAACCGCTTAGAAAGATTACCGTGTGGTGGCGGTTCACCCCTAGCACATGGGTTAACTCAAGCTGTACGCGTCGGTTTAAATGCGCGCATGAGTGGAGATATTGGGCAAGTGGTAGTTGTGGCAATTACCGACGGACGGGGTAATATTCCTCTGTCCCGTTCTTTAGGCGAACCCCAAGAACCGGGAGAAAAACCAGACATCAAGGGGGAATTGCTAGAAATTGCGGCGAGAGTCCGCGCCTTGGGGATGCAGCTATTAGTTATTGATACTGAGAGTAAATTCGTCTCCACTGGTTTTGCTAAGGAATTAGCCCAAACAGCCGGCGGTAAATATTATCATTTACCGAAAGCTACCGATAAAGCCATTGCCGCCATGACCAAAGGTGCGATCGCTGATTTAAAATCTCGATAAAATCACCCTAGAAGTAGTAGTCTTTTTCTATCCTCAGCAATAAAGAAAAACTTCTCAATCGTTATCTAATTTGGGATGAGGTTCTCACTCTCCCACTTAGTTCCCGATAGGAGGAGTAGTTATGGCAAAGTTTGGTTATCATGCCTCCCACGAACAATTTAAGCCGAGTCAGCTTTTACAATATGTACAAGCTGCCTACCGAGCAGGATTTGAGCGTGTATCTTCCTCAGACCACTTTCATCCGTGGAGTGTGCGCCAGGGAGAAAGCGGTTTTGCTTGGTCTTGGCTAGGTGCAGCTATGCAATCAGTACCACTTACCTTTGGGGTAGTTTGCGCCCCCGGACAGCGTTATCATCCGGCAATTATTGCTCAAGCAGCAGCGACTCTGGCGGAAATGTTTCCTAAGCGGTTTTGGTTAGCCTTGGGAAGTGGTCAAGCCTTGAATGAAAAAATCACAGGCGATCGCTGGCCGGGCAAAATTGAACGCAATGTCCGCCTTAAGGAATGTGCTGATATCATTCGCACTCTCTGGACAGGAAAAACTGTCACTCATCATGGTTTAGTGCGGGTAGAAGAAGCAAAACTTTATACCTGTCCAGAAGTTCCGCCCTTAATTATTGGCGCAGCAATTACACCAGAAACCGCCGAGTGGCTGGGGGGATGGGTAGATGGACTAATTACAATTTCTCACCCCTACAAAAAATTAAAAGCCGTAGTCGATGCTTTTCAAAGAGGTGGCGGCAAAAATAAGCCGATGCACCTCAAAGTTCAACTTTCCTACGCTCAAGATGAAGAAACTGCCCTCAGAGGTGCTTATGAACAGTGGCGGACTAACATTTTTCAAAGTCCAGTATTAGCAAACCTCCAGAATCCTCAGCAATTTGATGCGGCGGCACAATTTATCAAACCGGAGGATATGTATGAATATGTGCGGATTTCAGCTGAAACCCAAAGACATATCGAGTGGTTACAGCAATACGTGGAACTAGGTTTTGAGGAAATTTATCTGCACAACGTCAACAAAGAACAGCAGAGGTTTATCGAATTTTTTGGTGAACAAATTCTGCCAGTAGTTGTAAGCGAAAAACAAACAGCTTTACCCGCTTAATTTGATTTTAAATCTTTATTATACAACCAAGGACAGATGTAAAAATTTACGAAATATTTCAGGATAAATCACGTCTTTGAAAAGCTGATTTTGTCATACTTCAGTAGACATTATTTAGTAAAGCATGGCGTAAATAGAACAACCATTATTTTTATCAGATTTTTGACTTTTGACCATGCCAATTTTAGATTGAAGAAAATCTGACATCCAAAATCCAACAACCAAAATTCGTTGATTTCACGGCCGTACTAACTTTTCCATGTACATTTTTACAAGAGGTATCATGAACCGAAACTTCATTTTGCTAGCTTCAAGTATTGGATTAAGTGTGTTGATTGGAGCTTGTGAACCTGCTACTCAAACCCCAACAACTGCACCACCACCCGCGACTCCTGTACCCGCAGTCCCACCTGAAACTCCGCCAACTGTAACTCCAGCCCCAACCCCTGCTGTCCCATAAAAAATCTCACAAGTGCAACACGATTGTAGAGGTGTTATAAGTTAGCATCTCTACATTACAAAGACTGCCATAATTTCTAGGATATTTAAAAAAAATCTGCATTTATTAATAACATAAATTATTGATCTATAAAAATATTGTTGATCGAATAAAACCATGAGAATAAATGTTGGTTCGCCAAATTTAACAATTAATCACGGTAGAACCTTTATGGTGTCTGATTTAGATGGCAATATAAACCCTGAAACTTCTCAGGGGATTTTTGCAGATGATACACGGTTTTTGTGTTACTACGCTTGTTATATTAACGGTAAAAATTGGATACGTCTGACCTCTACAACAACTGCTTATTATGCAGCGCGAATTTATCTGATAAACCCAGAATTTATTACTGATGATGGGTCATATGCTCAAGGTACTCTATCATTAATGATTAGTCGGGTTGCTAGTGAAGGTATCCGCGAAGAGTTACAACTAACCAACTATGGACTGAAAAAGGTTCATTTCAATTTAGAAGTTGCTTTGCGTTCAGACTTTGCTGATATCTTTGAGGTTGAGTCTCAAAATATTGTACGTCGTGGACAAATTGAAACTCAATGGCATAGGGAGCAGAGTGAACTTGTCACAACCTACAGCAATGATGATTTTTTTCGTTGTCTTAGCTATCGTTTAGCCAACTGTCCAGTAGAGCCGCATTATGGCAATGGGCGAATTATTTTTGAGATTACCTTAGAACCTGGCGCTAGTTGGAATACTTGTTGCTTTTACACCTTGGCAGATAACGAATATGTTCGCAAGCCCCTAGACTTGTCTTATGCAGCAGCTATTGAGACAGGTTTGGATAAGGTACAACAACAATGGCGAGACAATGTTACTGATGTTACCTCTACTGATGAAGATATTAATCGACTGTACCACCAATCAATAGAAGATTTGGGGGCGTTGCGCCTGTATGACTATAAATTTAGTGGGGATAGTTGGATACCTGCGGCGGGTGTACCCAAGTTTGTCACCTTATTTGGTCGTGATAGTTTGATTGTGAGCCTGCAAAATATGATTGTGCATCCTGGTTTCGTCAGGGGTACATTGCAAAAACTGGCAGAATTTCAGGCGCAAGATAGGGATGATTGGCGGGATGCTGAACCAGGTAAAATTCTGCACGAAGTTCGCATGGGTGAACTAGCGTATTTTAATAAAATACCGCACTCCCCCTATTATGGTGCTGCTGATACTGCTTCTTTGTTTTTAATTGCGTTGCATGAAGCTTGGAAGTGGTTAGGTGATGAGTCGTTGTTACAAAACTATCGGGATGTCGCTCGGCGTTGTTTAGAATGGATTGAACGATATGGCGACTTTGATGGCGACGGCTTGCAGGAATATCAAATGCGTTCCTCACAGGGATTGGAAAATCAAAGTTGGAAAGATTCCGGTGATGCGATCGCTTATCCTGATGATAGACAAGTAGATGCTCCTAAAGCTTTGTGTGAACTCCAAGGCTATGCTTTTGATGGCTATATGCGAATGGCAGAAGTTTTCGCTGTTTTGGGAGAAAGTAACTATGCTAGTGAACTACGTACTAAAGCAGCCAAACTACAAACAAAATTTGAACAGCAATTTTGGTGTGAAGATTTAGGCTTCTACGCCTTCACCCTCGACCCTGAAAAACAACCCGTTCGGACTATTGCTTCCAATCCTGGCCATTGTCTGTGGAGTGGTATCGTTAGTCGTGAACGTGCAGCGCGTGTAGTGCAACGCCTCATGCAAGCAGATATGTGGAGTGGCTGGGGTATTCGCACCATTTCCACCCAGAACTCTGCATATAATCCCTTTTCTTACCATTTGGGTTCAGTTTGGCCTCATGATAACGGTATGATTGCAATGGGATTTAAACGCTACGGTTTTGCTCAAGAAGCGGTGCAGGTAGCGAATGGCATTTTTGATGCTGCTAAATATTTTGCTAGTTACCGTTTACCAGAACTCTATGCAGGAATTGAGCAAGAATTGGGAGCATTTCCAGTTCCCTATCTAGAAGCAAACGTACCACAAGCTTGGGCGGCTGCATCGGTGTTTCATCTTTTGCAAGCGATGCTGGGTATACAAGCGGATGCACCCAATAGCCAGCTTTACGTTGACCCATATTTACCGGAATGGTTGCCTAACATCACTCTCCGTAAGTTGGAAATTAACCATGCTTTGGTGGATTTAAAGTTTTGGCGTGAAAGTAACATAACCCGTTGGGATGCTTCTGTAACGCAGGGTGATGTTAAGGTAATACAACAAGCTTGGCAACCTTGGCGCATTGAACAATACGCCACTTAAACTGATTCCTGTCACTTTTCCATCATATTTATTGCCGATAATTTTGAATTGATTAGCTAACAACCAAATGGCTAACATTCCGCCTATGGGAAAATTTTAGGCCAATAAAATGACAGCAACAAATCAAAATACAATACAGCCACAGCAATGGCATAACTTGTCTGCATCAAAGGTGGCACAAAATTTAAACACTAATCTAGAAGCAGGTTTGACACCCAATGAAGTGACAAAACGAAGGGAACGTTTTGGTGCTAATGAACTCAAAGCTAAACCTGGAAAAAGTCCATTGGTGAGGTTTTTATTACAATTTAATCAGCCGTTGTTGTACATATTGATCATTGCAGGGGCAATCAAAGCCTTAATTGGACAATGGGTAAATGCTGGGGTAATTTGGGGCGTAACCCTAATTAACGCTATTATTGGTTTTATTCAAGAATCGAAAGCCGAAAGTGCGATCGCAGCTTTAGCGTCTTCAGTAGAAACTAATGCAACTATCCTCCGCAATGGTCAAAAGGTACAATTTCCCTCCCAGGAGTTAGTACCAGGGGATGTTGTCTTACTCGCTTCTGGCGATAAAGTACCCGCAGATTTGCGTCTTGTACAATCCCGCAATCTTCAAGTTAATGAATCAGCACTCACGGGTGAGTCGGTGGCTGTAGAAAAAAACACCCAACCACTCGATCAAGATGCAGTCTTAGCCGAACGCATTAATATGGCTTACGCTGGCAGCTTTGTTACCTTTGGCACTGGTAAAGGCATTGTAGTTGCTATTGGTGAAGCTACAGAAACTGGGCGTATCTCCCAACTAATGGAGCAAGGTACGAGCCTGAAAACTCCCCTAACGCGGAAATTTGATAAATTTAGCCGCACCCTACTATATATTATTCTTGGCATCGCTACGCTGACCTTTGCTGTTGGGTTGGGATATGGTAATTCATGGCCAGCAATGTTTGAAGCGGCGGTAGCCTTTGCTGTGAGTGCAATTCCCGAAGGTTTGCCTGCTGTAGTCACAGTCACATTAGCTATAGGTGTTTCTCGCATGGCTCGCCGTCATGCGATCGTGCGGAAGTTGCCAGCCGTGGAAACCCTCGGCGGTGCTACAGTTATCTGTTCTGATAAGACTGGAACGCTGACTGAAAACCAAATGACTGTACAGGCAATTTATACAGGTGGGGAACAATATACAGTCACTGGTACAGGCTATATTCCAGAAGGAGAAATTTTATTCCAGGAACAGCCAATAGATTGGCGCAATTATCCTGTTTTAGCGGAATGTCTGAAAGCGGGGTTGTTATGTAATGACTCACACTTAGAATATAAGGAAGAACAATGGCAAGTTGTCGGTGATCCCACAGAAGGAGCATTGATAGTTGTTGCAAATAAAGGGGAACTGGAACGCCGCACCTTAGAACAAGAAATGCCCAGATTGGATACTATCCCCTTTGAGTCTGAGTTTCAATACATGGCAACTTTGCATGAAGATGCTTCAGGTGTGAGGACTATCTATGTTAAGGGTTCAGTCGAGGCGATTCTCAAACGTTGTCAGCAAACATTAGATACTCAGGGTAATCCGGCTTCTGTAGATCCAGAAAACATACATCAAAAAGTTGATGCAATGGCGCATCAGGGTTTACGGGTGCTGGCTTTTGCCAAAAAATCTGTCTCAGCTGCTCAAGATGAACTAGATCATGCAGATATCGAAGCAGATTTGGTTTTTTTGGGATTGCAAGGAATGATCGATCCGCCTAGAGCAGAAGCGATCGCCGCCGTAGCCGCCTGTCAAAATGCTGGTATCCAAGTCAAAATGATTACAGGCGATCATGTAGTCACTGCACAAGCGATCGCGGAACGGATGGGCTTTAATCAAAATGGTCAAGTTCTGGCTTTCACAGGTAGCCAACTAGCCCAAATGGAAACATCAGAACTAGCTACCGCCATAGAAGACGGGGCTGTATTTGCGCGTGTTGCACCAGAACAGAAACTCCGCATCGTGGAAGCCTTGCAATCTAAAGGCGAAATTGTCGCCATGACTGGGGATGGTGTCAATGATGCACCAGCCTTAAAACAAGCAGAAATCGGGATTGCAATGGGGGGTGCGGGTACGGAGGTAGCCAAAGAAGCCGCAGACATGATTTTGACAGATGATAATTTTGCCTCTATAGAAGCGGCGATAGAAGAAGGGCGGACTGTATATCGAAACCTATTGAAAGTGATCGCCTTTATCTTACCTGTCAACGGCGGCGAATCAATGACAATTTTAATTAGTGTACTACTGGCTAGAGTATTACCAATTTTATCTTTACAAGTGCTGTGGCTCAATATGGTCAATTCCATCGCCATGACTGTACCCTTAGCCTTTGAGCCAAAGTCCCCACACGTAATGCAATGTCAGCCGCGTAGCCCCCGCGAACCCTTACTTTCCCGCAGTTTAATTAAGCGTATCCTGGCAATTTCTATCTTTAACTGGATTTTGATTTTTGGTGTGTTTGAATGGATGCGACAAACTACAGGCGATATCCCTTTAGCCTGGACAATGGCAATTCAGGCGTTAGTCGCTGGGAGATTATTTTATCTTTTAAGTATTAGTCAATTAGGAATGGCTATCATTAACCGATTACGGGGAATTAGACAAACATTCAGCGATGCTTCAGTCATGGGAATGGGCATTGCTTGTGCGATCATTTTACAGATTATATTCAGTCAATGGAGCTTGATGAATCGTTTATTTGCTACTGCGCCACTGAACTTACAACAATGGTTAATTTGTTTGCTTGTAGGCTTACCAATGATTCCCTTAGCAATACTAGTAAATCGTTTTGACCCTCTTGACTAAGGTGATAAATTATTGCGTAATCTAAATGCGATCGCACTTGATAATCATCAGGCGATCGTCATTGTGACGCAGGAAGAATCTAAAAACATCAAAGTAGTTAAAAAATATGAATAATTATTATATTTATATAATGACAAATAACTCAAAAACACTTTATACAGGTGTGACTAATGATTTAAATAGACGTGTTTACGAACATAAACAAAAAATAATTCCTGGTTTTACCCAAAAATATAATATTACTAAGTTAGTTTATTTTGAAGACACTTCGGATGTAAATACTGCGATCGCTCGAGAAAAGCAAATAAAAGGTTGGTTGCGTGAGAAGAAAATTGCTTTGATTGAGTCTATAAATCCTGAGTGGAAGGATTTAAGTACGGGTTGGTATGATTGAGATGCTTCCTGCGTCAGCATGACAGGTTTGCTATTTGTCATTCTGAGTGAAACGAAGAATCTCATGACT
>NZ_JAYGGZ010000047.1:31592-57065 GCF_034931465.1 Anabaena sp. UHCC 0399
TGAGATTCTTCCTGCGTCAGCATAACAGGATGACTATATCTCAATGGTAGGACACTGGCAATTCGGCAGTGTTACCACTGTAGGCGATTGCTCCCATTGGAACTGTCGAATGTTGAATTTCCTGTTGATGTAAAGGGATTTCAATCCAAAACTCACATCCTTTCCTCAACTCTGATTCACAACGCAATATTCCAGAGTGTTTATCCACAATAATTTGATAACTAATCGATAAACCTAAGCCTGTCCCTTGACCTACAGGTTTAGTTGTGAAAAATGGGTCAAATAACTTTTGTTTAACTTTCTCGGTCATGCCTGGGCCATTATCCTCTATTCTCACAACTACGCGGTCATTTTTCGTGATATGAGTGCTAATTTTAATGTAACTAGGATCAGTTTCAATTTCTTGTGGGGTACGCTCGGCATTGTAACTATTGAGAGCATCAATAGCATTATTGATAATGTTTAAAAATACTTGATTTAACTGTCCTGCATGACACTCTACCAGAGGTAGCTGGCCGTACTGCTTGATAATTTCGATTTTGGGGTTCTCTGGTTTAGCCTTAAACCGATTTTGCAAAATCAACAGTGTACTTTCAATTCCTTCATGAATATTCACTGCTTTCATCTCCGCTTCATCCAGACGGGAGAAATTGCGTAAAGATAAAACTATTTGCTGAATACGCTGAGATCCCATTGTCATCGAACCGAGAATTTTCGGTAGGTCTTCTTGGATAAACTCCAAGTCCATGTGATCAATCTTTGATTTAATTCTTTTACTGGGATGGGGAAACTCTTCTTGATATAAACTGACTAACTCTAGTAGTTCTTGGGTGTAGCTATTAGCATGAGTCACGTTACCGTAAATAAAATTCACTGGGTTATTAATTTCATGCGCTACCCCAGCTACTAACTGACCTAAGCTAGACATTTTTTCAGTTTGAATCAATTGTGCTTGGGTACTTTGCAATTCTTGTAATGCTCTTTGGAGTTCTAACTCTGCTTGTTTGCGTTCAGTAACTTCTAACTCCAAACGTTGGTTCATGTGAGTTAATTCTGTATTTTTGATCAGTGTTTCATGAGACTTAGCTAATTTAATAGCCATGTGGTTAAATGCGGTAGCCAAGTCTTCAATTTCATCACCTGTACGAATATCCAAACGATACTCAAAGTTGCCTGTAGCAATTTCTGATGTTCCCGTCTGTAAGTTCTGCAAAGATTTGATTGTTGGCCGCCAAATCAACATAAATTTGCCAACTAATAGCATCAAAATCACAGCCACTACTACAAAAGAAATTATTCTTTGTACTTGATGAAGATTTTCTAAATCTTTTTCTACTAACAGCCTATGTTCATCAGTACGTTGAATCAGTTGATCAAGAAATAATTTAATATCTCGGCTAAAAGAATTAATAGAGCGAAAATATAGCTGTGAATCTGCCTCATTACCTTGATTAGAACTTTGCTCAACTAATTGAGTTGCTATATTGCGAAGAAACTGATGACGACGACGAATTACAGATATTTCTGGCACATCTGGCATTAAGCGTTCTAACTCATCTAGGGAGTTGATAAACTCCGCATGGGATTGTTCAATTTCTGTATTCTGATTTTGGAATAAAACAAAATCTTTAAGAATAATAATTTCTGACTTCAAGGCGTTGTCTGCTTCTAGAGCCGCTTTGATGGTTTCCGCAGTGTCATAGCTTTTCTCGCGTACAGTCTGTTTAATTTGCTGCACCACTACCGTATTACCAATGAGGATAGCCACTACAAGTCCAACAGATACGGCAGAACTAGTCAGTAGCTTTGTAGAGATTTTCATTTTTACGGGAGAGACATTAAGTTCAATTCTTGGCGGATTTTTTGAATCTGATCATAATCAGAAGCAATGACAAGGGTATATGCATTTAATTCACTACCTTCAACAACACTAATTTCAGTATTAATACTTAGAAAAGCCTGCTTAAGTTGTTGAATTAGCTCAGGGGATAGTTCCTCCGATACTACTATGGGAAAATTGGGTATGGGAGCAGATTCCCAAATAATTTTGGTATTTTTTGTTGTGATTTTAACATTTTTTTGCTGATTCGTATACAAAGCAAGATTGCTAGCAACAGCATCAACCATGCCATTTTCTAGTGCTGTCATACTTTGATTATGATTGCCCAAATAAATGAGTTGAGTAAAATCTCGATAAGGGTTATCAATTCTTTGTTGTTTTAAATCTGCTAAAGCTGTAAGATACCCGAAAGTAGAGGTTTGATCAACAAAAGCAATACTTTTGCCTTTCAGGTCTTCTAATGTTTTAATGTTGCTATCGGCTTTAACAATAATACACAATCGATACCAAGGTTGACCTGTATTGGTGTCAATAGGAGCTACCAAAGGTTGAATTTTTGCACCTTTTTCTACAGCTTCAAGATAGGTAACAGATCCCAAGTAGGCCATATCTATTTCATTTTGAACTAGCCACTGTAAAACTTCCTTATTATCCTGAGCAATTTGGAAATCAACTTTTCGCCCTAGATATTTTTCTAAATAATCACCTAGGGGTTTAAGTGCTAGTTTTTGGTCTGTCTGATTTTGGGTAGGCATTAACCCAATTTTGAGATTGGGTTGATTTTCTGTGGTATTGGTAGGGGTTTCATATGCTGTACCTTGTCTTTCTCTTGTGCGTCTAGATACCTTCATTGGTGATGGTGATGAGGTTTGATTAAGAGTCTGCTGACTATATTGGGATGAATTTTCAGTACAGCCCATACTCAGTAGTGATGCGATCGCACCTACAATTAAAATCTTGCCACTCAGCACAGATCGTTTGTGAACAAGCCACTGCAAGGCTTTTGTCATAGAATTTAGACTCTGGTGATGAATAGTTTCCGCCAATACTAGGATTTGATTTTTTACCTAAAATCAGCTGAATAAATTTTTCTCCTAGGAAATATCAGGTTAATAGTCGCAAGTTTATACCGGATTAGCAATGACATCAACATTGATCCCAATTCTTTATCGAAAAAATGGGTTTAAAAACCCAGTGACCCAGTGACAGTGAAGAGGAAGGGAAGGGAAGGAGAGTTGTTCTTGTAGATTTTGCTAGCACTTCGCCACCTGGTTTGATATCTTGCACCATTCTCACTAAGTGTAGGGTAGGCAATACCCACAATGTAAAAATCGAGTTTCATGACTATAGAAGTATTGCCCACCCTACAAAAAGTAGTATTAAATAACTGATGCAAGATGTCAGTTTACGCAAAATAACACTTTGGTCAATTTATGAATTGTTTGTATACGCTTAAGCAAAGACAAAAGAATACTATTGCTTGCGGAAGTTAGATACTTACAAAAAGCCGTCCTTAAAGGGCGGCTTTTTGTAAAATAGGATTTGTGGAAGGGTAATTTTTATCTCACTGGAATTTTAAGCAAAAATTCTGTTCCCTTACCTGGTTCTGAAAAACACTGTAATGTTCCCCCATGTTTTTCGACAATAATTTGATAACTAATTGATAATCCCAATCCTGTGCCTTTACCCACAGGCTTAGTCGTAAAAAATGGATCAAATAAACGACTTCTGACTTCATCGGTCATTCCAGAGCCATTATCTGCAAAACTAATAGAAATAAAATTGTTATCTAGAATTTCAGTCCGAATCTGAATTTGTGGTTGAGATAATCGTTCATGATGACTGACTATTGAATCTTCCAAGGCATCAATTGCATTAGTTAAAATGTTCATAAATACTTGGTTTAGTTGCCCAGGATAACAATCAATCAATGGCAAATTTCCATATTCTTTAACAATGGAGATATTCAAACCGATACCACTATTTTTCCAACGGTGATGCAAAATTAGTAATGTATTATCAATGCCTTCGTGAATGTCAACTAACTTTTTCTCAGCTTCGTCAAGACGAGAAAAATTTCGTAAACTTAGCACGATCTCACGGATACGATTAGTACCCATATTCATGGAATTAAGAAGTTTGGATAAATCATTAGCAAGAAAATCTAAATCAACTTCTTCAGTGAGTTCTTGAATTTCTGCTTTGGGATTGGGGTAATGTTCGCGGTAAAGATTTACTAGCTTTATCAAGTCTTCAAAATATTCATTAGCATAGGTTAAGTTACCATGAATAAAATTCACTGGGTTATTTATTTCATGAGCGACCCCAGCTACTAATTGTCCCAGACTGGACATTTTTTCGTGTTGAATCAGTTGAGATTGAGTTTGCTGCAACTGATATAAAGTTGTGGTGAGTTGTTCTGCTTGGGTTTGGGCTGCCAAGGTAGCGGCACGACTTTGATTGTACAATTGGGCATGGTCAATGGCGATCGCTAGTTGATCTGTTACAGCTTGCAAGAGTCCAATTTCGCTTTGACTCCAAACTCTTTCGCCACTACAATGACTGCAAACAATTGCTCCCATTTCCCCAGAATTACTTTTAACAGGTAGTAGTAATTGAGAGGTAATCCCAAACTCACTTAAGAGTGCTTGTGTATTCTGATCAATATTACTATGATTGTAAATATCGTTAATACAAATTATCTCTTGATTGAGAAAAACTTGTTTGATAAAATCATTATTCTGTAGAGGCATATTACCTAACATTGTAGGCAATTGGTAATTGCGAGATTCATGAGTAATTGTGAAGCTAGATTGAGAAGGGTTAGATAAATACTCAAGAAAATAGCAGCGATCAACTTGTAATAAGCTGCGGATTTCATTAACAGCAGTTTCGAGAATAGTATCTATATCTAAGGAATTACGGATTTGGCTGGCTAGACTCAATAATAAGGCTTCTCTACGACTGAGAAGTTCTTCTCTTGCCCAAATGCGATCAATAGCAACAGCAATATTATTAGCAATCCAATTTAAAAGATTATGGGTTGCTTCTGTAAATAATTGCTGGTTAAACAATGCGATGACACCAATTAACTGTTGTTCTATAATTAATGGATAAGCAGAAAACTGCAATCCTAAAAATGCTTGATTGATAACTTTATCTTGATTATTAATTTTGAATTGCTCGTTAATAATAGGCTGATAATTATGAGCCATAACACCAATGATTTTATTAGCTAAAACCATGTGATTGGGAAAGTCCTGGTTATGTTGTAAAACATTACAGCTAGAATTTTGACACTGTACACCAGCTTGTAATTCTAGTTGTTGAGTTTGTCGCTCAAAAGTCCAAATGCACGCAAAGGTGACATCAAGATATTGTGAGATAGTATCTGTGCAGTGTTGTAAAACTTCTGGCAGTGTACCACTCTGAGATAAGGCTAAACTCACATCAGCACTTAAGAGTGATAAACGCGATCGCTCTAATAAAGCTAACTCTGAAAGCTTCCGTTGGGTAATATCTGTCCGAATTGATACATATTGATATGGTTTATTATCATCATTTAATAAGGGTGCTATTAAAGTATCTACCCAATAAAATGTGCCATCTTTGGCTTTATTTTTAATTTCTCCCTTCCAAATTTTCCCCTGAGAAATAGTTCGCCACAAATTGGGAAAAAATTCTTTGGGGTGATAAGCAGAATTAATGATGCGATGATCTTGTCCCAACAACTCTTCTCTAGAGTATTTAGAGACTTCGCAAAATTGGTCATTTGCATAAGTTATTCGCCCTTGAATATCTGTAATAGCTACTAAGGAATGGGCATTTAATGCAAATTTAAATGCTTCTAATTCTTTAATATTTTGTTGTATTAATGTTTCTCTTTCTTTTTGACTTGTCACATTACGGGCTACAGCATAAATTACTTTTTCTGCAATATCTATATTTCCGTTCCATGACAACCATTTATAAGAACCATCTCGACATAAATAACGATTGTCAAAACCAATTACATCTGCTTGACATTTAACAAGCTTTTGTGTATTAAAATTTGTAATTTCACGGTCTTCAGGATGAACAAATTCTATAAAAGGTTTTGCTTGAAGTTCCTCCTGCGACCAACCTAATGTTTTTGTCCAGGCTGGATTGAGAAATTTAAAATATCCATCAAAACTAGCAATACAGAATAAATCAATAGCTGATTCAAAGAAGAGAGATTGCTTTTTAGCTATTTGTTGAGATTGACACTTGGTTGGTTTCATAATGCTTAAGCTCTGAAATTATTTTTTAACACTTTGTCATGTCAACGAATTTTAGATTTTGGTTCACCTATAAGGGCTGTTAGCGTAGTAGGACGATAGCCCAACATGAGACAAAAAAATCTAAAATCGGCTTTCTTTCAATCTAAAAATGGCATCGATAAAAATCGCCAAATCGATGTATTTATATTATGAAAAAGAATATAAATACATCGAATTAGCTATTTATTAGACTGTTGGGATTTCATAAACTCAAGTTTATATTAAATATATACTTCCCTAAAAAGCCATGAAATGCTACTTAATAACTCTAATTCAAAAATAAGAAGTATTACGAAAAAGCTAGAAAAATATTTAATTGAAAAGTAATCACTCAAAAAATATAAAAAAAAGCAAAATACAGGTATTTCTACAAGGAAAATATGAGTAATTGAATTCACTATCAAGTGAAAGTTTGTTTTTTCAGAAAAATTACTGGATATGAATAAAACTGCTTAAATTAAGTAATACTTAGCTGTAAAAATGGAGTAGGAAGCAGGGTATATCTATTTTTTGTGTTTGGTTTTGGGGGTTTCTCGTAAGTAACAAATTTACAAAAATGAGTTGAAGTTTTAAGCAATACTGCCTCGTTTTCGGGCTTCCTTGTAAGAAGTACCGACATTTCTCAAACCAGCTTTAATCATTTGTTTCTCTAATAAGGCAAAGAAACGGGTTCTATCTCCGCCTCTGACTACAGCCTGATTATGGGCTTCCGCGATCGCCACAGGATAGCCACAGCCTTTCTGTACCTGTGCCAGCATCAACCCCAAAGCTTGGTCAAACATGGCTGTATTCTCAGCTACCCATGCGGGTACTTCTATCCGCGCAATTTCTGTCCCGACGTGAACGTGGCAAAAATAGATAGTTTGGTCTGCGTAAAGTTCCAGGATGCGGTTATTGCTGCGCCAGAGAGGCCCTCGTTGTCCAGGTGTGAGTTGAGTAGTCCACAATGCCGTATCGCGCAACGGTTCAAACACCTTGCAAGGGACTTTTTCTAGTTGATTTGGGCAATAACTGACACAATCTGGTGCAGGATGCGGACAAGCCAACAACCGTAAAAAATTCACCCCCTCCACATTACGAGAAGCACTAAGATAACCCATCAAAGGAATTTGAGCCGCACGCATTTGACTCCAAGCTTCGAGGATGGGGGGTAAAATGCGATCGCGTGCATCTATAGGTAATTGTTCCAAAAACCAGTAAATTAAAGAACCATCCACCATCGCTAAAGCAGGGATTTTTGTGGCAAAGAGAGAATTATTACCTTCCCTTGTCCCCTTGTCCTCAGTCTCCAGGGGTGCTTCAATTTTGAATTGACTTATCGCCAACTCAGCTAACACCGTCGCTTCGCTAGAAGTGCGGCGGTAACTCATCCACTCCTCAGTTTTAATTCCCCACTGGCGGGACATATATAAATCTTCAGGGCGGTAAAATACCTCTGGCAAACTATCCATAATCGGATAGCGATTTTGTCCGTAGTGTAGGACTACCCTACCAATATTCAAGAGATAACAGTAAGCAATTTCGTGATGGTTGGGGGCAATTTGCGAACCATCGGTAGCAATAACAGTGTGTACCTTGGGGGGAACAGGGATATCGATGCGAGTATTTAGCGGCTCAAGGGGTGTAGCATTAGCAAAGAGAATGCGATCGCGCCATTTTTTCTGACGTTCCATCACCTCTTGTTGACACTCGTAAGCTTTTTTGAGGTGCTGTTGCGCCAACTCTAAACGCTGGCGACTAGCCACAGCTTCTTGGCTAAGATGCTGACTTAAACCCTGCATTTGTCGCGCTAATTTTGTTAAATCAAGCATAGAGTGAGTAGTGAGTGCTGAGTAATGAGTAGTGAGTGCTGAGTAATGAGTGCTGAGTGCTGAGTAGGTAGGCATTGTATTTTTCTCCCCCTGCTTCCCCTGCTTCCCCTGCTTTCTTTTCCCCTGTCACCTGTCCCCTGTCCCCTAATTATCACAGCCACCCAGAAAAATCTTTAGCAAATTGAGACAGGGATAATAATTGAATTCGCGAATTGTCTTGGGCAGCTTTTCTTTCTGGTTGCGTATTATAACCCCAATCTCCTAAGAAAAGCTTGACATCCTTCAGGTCTGTTTGCTGTTGGACTAACTCCAATGTCTTGAGTCTGTCTTCTATAAACCACAAATTACCGGACTGAATATCTGCACCTGTAATCAATTCGCGCAGGGTTTCGTATTTGGGACGCTTAACTTCTTTGCCGAAAATTGCTGTTGGCGGTAAGTTAACCCCTTCTCGTTGCAATAACTGCTGTACAAATCGTCCTTCTTTGGTGGTGACAATATATAGCTTGACTTCGCTATCAATAGTCACTTTCAGTTTTTCTACTACACCTGGATAAAATTTATGCAGACTCAGCCAACCATCTAAATCTGTAGCAATCCATTCATCTCGTAGACTATCTAGTTTGATCGCAATTTCTTTTGACTGTAGCTTGTCAGTTGACAAAATATGTGGGGTAATATTTCCCCATTCTTGAAGAATCTTGTCTTCTGGAATGTCATCTATTAAAGCTTTAATTAACACTGGCATTTCCCAACCTGTTTCAATCACAGGTCGGAGGCGATAGAATCTTAAAGCTAAATCATCTGGTGGTGTATCGTTAGCAGGCGACCAAATTTGGCAGTAAGCACGCCATGCTACCTCAAAATATTCAATTAGTCCATCGCAAATCACACCATCAAAGTCTAAAGCTAAAATTGTCGGACTACTTGCTGTCATGGTTTCGAGGGTTAAAACTGCTTTTGTCAGCTTAACTGATGCAGTCGATATTTTTTGTATAAAAATATCTTAATATCTCAATATCTTAATAAGACTGACGCATTTGCAACGAAAATAAAAGCTTTGTGTTACTTCTCTAAGGTCGCAATGGTGAAAATACGTTATTACTACATAAGTCCTGTTTAATTATCCTCATGTCTGTGATTGAATAATCGTATTGCCATAGATATTTAGATAAATTATAGTAGAATTTAAAAATTTTAATTTGTCAAGAATAATATGCGATCGCTAGAAGAACCAAAGTTACTCTCTGCTTTCATTCAACATGACGGACAGTTACAAGGAGCGTTACTGATTAAAAAATCTAGTGGAATTATTTCTACAGATAGTGAAGGTAAAATAACTTCTTGGGGAAATCTGAGTTCGAGAAAATGGTTCTGGCATCAGAATATTTTCGGAAATATAACCACTAATGGAAATCTTTACCCTCTAAAAAAAGATACTTATGATGATTGGGTTTTGATTAACAAGCAGCCCTCTTTATTACAAGATTTTCTCGGTGATAATCAAGTAAATTTCATTTCCGAGGAGCAGTATAATCAACTTCGGAACGATTATGAGCATCGCTGGACTTGTTTTTACTGGTTAACCCGTCCTGGATTTTCTCAGTATTTTTCCCAAGCTATAATTCAACTGGCTTTTTATTGTCCAAGTGCGTGTCATTATGCCAGTATCTTTCATCTCCAAAAAATTAGTAACAGATGGGAAGTTAACTCATCTTATGGCTTATACAATCAATAATTATAGAAAAAATCATCCTTTTTGGTTACTAGTAGGAATTAAAACGCCATGTTTGGGACTAAATAATAAAGCTAACAGAAATAATCCTGACACTACTAAGACAATTGCTGGGCCAGAGGGCAAATTATAAAAGTAGCTGAGATACATACCGCTAATACTAGAAATCACACCAATGACTGCACCTAAAAACATGACTTGGTGTAAACGTTTAACTAAAAGATAGGCAGTTGCGCCTGGTGTAATTAATAGTGATAAAACTAAAATTACACCTACAGCTTTCATGCTAGCGACAATAGTTAAGGAAATCAATAGCATCAAGCCAAAGTTAAGCCGATTGACTGGTAAACCTGCGGCTTGCGCTCCCAAGGGATCAAAGGTGTAAAATAGTAATTCTTTATATAACAGAACAATTACTATTAAAACAATGGCGGCAATGATGGCTGTGTCCCGTACTTCATCTACAGTTACACCCAGAATATTGCCGAACAGAAAATGATTGAGGTCGATTTTATTATCTTTTTGAATAATAGTAATTAAGGTAATGCCCAGGGCGAAAAATGCAGAGAAAACTATGCCCATTGCGGCATCTTCTTTAATGGGCGATCGCGTCCTAATCCAAGTTATGGCTACCGTACTAAAAACCCCAGCAATAAACGCGCCAATAAAAATATTTGCTCCCAACATAAAAGCGATCGCCAATCCTGGTAAAACTGAGTGGCTAATAGCATCGCCCAACAGTGCTAGTCTTTGCACCATCAAGTAACTACCCACAACCGCACACAACAAACCCACCAAAATCGCAATGACTAGCGATCGCTGCATAAATCCATACTGCAATGGCTCAATTAAAGCTTCTAACATAGACTAGTGTCACCTTTTCACCTCTTTTCAATAGTAGCTTTATTTGCACTAGCGAGAAACAGGGGACAGGTGACAGGTGACAGGTGACAGGGGACAGGGGACAGGGGACAGGGGACAGGGGACAGGGGACAGGGGATTATTGCGGACACTGTAACAGTTGTGCTTGGGGATAGTTTTTTCGTAGTTGCATTTGCCTTGGTGACTGTGCTTGTCCGTAGGTTGGTGACTGTTGTAATACTTCAGGCTTGGGTGGAATTGACAATCTATCTTCTCCTAAACTGCTGAACAAAATGACAGATTGCAATCGCAACCGGCGTTGTTGATGTTGCTGATAGAGTGTGGTATAAGTTTGAACAACCTGCTGCCATTCTGTCGCCGGACAATAGCTGCGATCAATCAGTAGTGTAATAGAAGGAATTGCAAACAACCAACTGATTAGCAATCCAGTGAGCAAAAAAACTAACCAACTGAGTCCTAAAGTTTTAAGTAATTGCGTGTTAAGATTCATTTTTTTAATGATGAGAAAATCTCTTCCCCAAAAGTTAATTAATTTTGACTTTTGACTTGATTTGTCCCCAATCCCTAGAGATTAGTCTGAAACAAGTCTTTGAGCAGAACTTGGACTTTTTCGGGTGTACCTTGGTAAACGCTGCCTTCTCGAATTGCGGCGATCGCTTCTAATTCCTCTTGATTGACTTCACCGTAGGCGATGGGATAAACTCTCACTCCACTGTGTTTAATCACATCCTGAATTTGCGTAAACTCAGTTCCCGTGGTGCTTTCGCCATCAGTCAGCAGTAAGGCGTAGAATCGCCCGTTGGGATCGGTTTTGCGTTTTTCCATCAAATCTGCTAAACCAACGGCTAGTCCGTCATAGAGGGCTGTATTACCATCAGGTTGTAGTTGGTCTATAGCTGCAAATAATCGTTTTTGTTCTAATTCGTTGAAAGGAGCAAGCGCAATTCGGCGAACGGGGCGATCGCTAAATGTAATTAACCCAATCTGATTACCCCGGTTGATTTGTTTGCTAGCAAATCGTAAGGCTTCCTGAACTGCTTTGAGGCGGTTGTTTTTTTCCATCGAACCGCTTGTATCTACAATCAGTTCCATATATACAGTCCGTCCGCCATCCTTGCGTTGTTTCCAGAATGACTGGACTGCTTTCAACACTTCCCCTGATGGTATGGGTGGAAATTTACTGCGCTTGAGATATTCTGTTTGTTCATATCCCTGTTGTTTTGCTAATTCTTGCATGGGTGCAGAGGTGGCGAAGGTAGCAAATCGCTTCAAGGCTGCTTGCTCAGATGCACTATTCCAATCAAATCCTACTAATGGGGAATTTTCAGGATTACCGAAGGGAATGTAAGCCAGTTTGGCAAATTCCGGCTGTTTCTTCAAGTTGACATAGCTTTGGTAAGCCATGACGATCGCTTGAAACTGTTGGGAATCACGCAGCCAAATTTGCTTTAAGTCTAAGTATGTAGGTGTTGTCAGGCTGATTTGTTTTTGGAAACTGCTAAAAGCTGAAGTCACTTGAGGCTCATCTAGTTCAGCGATAGTCAATGGTTTACCATCTTGAGCATGACCGGCTGAACGCCATAGTAAGGTGTGCAGAAAATTTAAGGCTGATGAGGCAATATAAGGATTGGAATAACCAACTTGAATTTTACCTGAGAGAATAGCATCCATCAGTCGATCAAATGTCACCTCTCCACCTTTAGCTAGTTCTTTATAGGCTTGGGGTTGAATAGCAAAAATGGCTTGGTTGGGGGCTAAAGCAGGTGCGATCGCTTGTAGGGATAATCCTTCTGCTTTGAGTAGTTCCAACCACATAGCAGTTGCTGGGGTGTAGCCTGCGGGTTTCCCTTTTCTGGCTGCGAGAATCTGTGCGCCTAATCCAGAGGGAATATTCCGAATCCCCACTTGAATCACTTGTCCAGATGGGAGTTTTTGACGTTGTTGATTAAATTTTTCGGCGACATCAACTAACCAACGTTCATCGTCTCGTTCTCCATTGGCTTTTTCTGCTGAACTATAAATTTCCACATACACAATATTTGAATTGTTGCTAGGCTTTGCACCATACAGAGGAAAGGTGTTGGGATCAGGTACAGAATCAGCCACCGGAGGAATCACGACAGTATAGGAAGTGGTGTCAGATACAAGTTGTGAATCTACTTGAATGTTTGGTAAAAGCTGTTCGCGCAGATAGCGATCGCTACTTTCAAAGGAATCAATGTCTATGGGTATTGTACAAGCGCACAACAAGCTGAGGCATAGTCCAATTACTAGCCCAAATTGAAACCGTAATTTTTTCATCTGATTTAGTCTCCTAAAATTCCTCTCGTGTTTTCAACAATCAGTGTTTGCAGTCGTGTTGAGATCACACCAGAATTAGTGAGTGTAGGTTGTCCCAAATTGTCCAGTGCTATTTGGTCGTGCAATTCCTGAAGTTGATCCTGGGTGTGCTGAAGTCGGGTCAGACTGCTTTGCAATTGTTGTTTTGCCAATTCTCGATAGTGTGATGTTTGTACCTTTTCAGTTACTTGCAAAGCCTTTATCAGTCGGTCAAGCAAATCTAAAACGGTGTGCAAGGTTTCTAGCAAGTCTGGAGTAAAAGTTGATTCCTGTTGAGAAATTTGGATAGTAATCTGCTGAATCGTTAAAGTCTGTTGTCGAACTGATCGCCACAGAGATTGACAAGCATGAGGAATCTGGTTATCCAAGTAATTGATATGACCAAGAAATACATCTAATTGCAGCAAATCTGCTGAATTTGCCAAAGTGCGGCTTTTTTGCCGTTGGAGTTGCATATACCAAGATGCGATCGCCAAAACAACTATCACTGCACCGCTAAATATCACAATCAAACGCATTCCTAGCCAAAAAATAAAGCCCAGATAACTGATTAATAGCCCAGTTATTAATAATTTAGTTTGAGACAGTTGGAAAATTTTACGCCGAGATGGATTTATCATGAATAGATTACCTCGTGCATGATTTGAGAAAATAAGTTTGTAGTAAGGACTTTAGTTCTTAGTATGAACTAATCAATTAAGCCTGCTTCTCTGGCGCGAATTTTAGTCATAATTCTGATATTTTTTCCTTGAGTTCTTAATTCATCACAATCAATACCTAAAGCCTCTTGCAATGTATCCCAGTGGTTGCGTACCGTGCGTTCAGATACACAAATATGTGCAGCGATCGCTTTATCTTGCAATCCTTCATTAAAGGCTAGGCTGAGTAACTTTAATATCTCTGGTTTAACGTTTAATTCCTCATATATATTTGGATATATATGAATGTCTGTAATTTCTTTGATACAGGTAAATCCCCTTAATGCCCCATCTATTCTGGAGAGCATTTCTTGGTTAGTAATATTCTTATCAGCAATAACAAAGCCCCCTTTATGGATATCAATTGCAGGTTTAATTTGCACTAGTCTTTTCACATAAGGGCTTTGGACAAGAATATTCACTTTAGGATATTTGTGCATTATCTGCTGCAAGAGTTCAAGACCTATACGAGTCTGTGCTATTTTTCCAGGCTGTTCTGGTAAACAAATATCCATAATTATGAGGTTGGTTTGCAAATTAGATATTTTATTTAAAGCATCATTAGCTGTTTGAGCTAGGCTAATTTTCGCATTAGGATAACAATTTTTGAGCAGCTCAGTTGTTCCAGTTAGACAGATATCAGAACCATCAACTAAAACAATTTGCAGGGATGTAGTATTTGCCAAAAATTGGTTCATATTTTTCTACCTGGATTATGAATTGGGACAAAGTTCTTGGTGTGTAGAAACTATGCAAATTCTCTACTTACATTCTGATTTTTCCTGATAGCAGAGGGCATTAATATAAATGTGGGACTTACGCACAAATTACGGAATAAAGAACCACAGAGACGCAGAGAACACAGAGAAATAAGGGTTTAAGAGAGTTTTTGCGTAAGTCCTGAAATGATTAAAGATAGTGATATAGAACGCCTTTTATACAACCAGTAATTCTTAAATACTTAAAGCATTTATTGAGTTAATCACCGCCACCGCCACCACCACCGCCATCACCACCGTCACCACCATACCCCCCAACTTCGTAACTACTACTGCTGTGTTCGTAAGTAACACTAACGCTCTTACGAGAGAATAAGATACGGTAGACAATTAACAAGAGAATTGCCCAAAAAATCCACTTAAACAAACTATCTTCAGATTGTGAACTTTGCCATATAGGGGGTTTTATTTCAGTACCTGTGCGATCAAATGTCACCTGAATTTCTAAATCTTCTCCTGGTTTAATAGCTGTTTCAGCAACAGCTTCAATAGTTTTTGAATTCACTTTGCGGATATTTGTAGATATTCCAAAGCTTTGGAAATCTTTGATACTAGCAGCAAATTTTTCAGGTAATTCTACTCTGACTCTTGCCTGTTTGATAGGGGCTTTACGGTCAGAAAAAATAGCTTTCCAATATACTTGAGCATCGTTATCATTTACGTGTAACCCACCAACAACACGATATTTCAATACGAAAATATCGCTTTCTGGTGCTTTGAGTTGATGCTTCCAACGAATCCAACGTTGATTATTTTCTATACCTGTTTCGCTGGGTAATAATCGACCATTTTCTGTGACTGATACTTCAGTAATTTCGTCTACTTTATCCAGAGGAATATAGCGGGAGCGTTGATTGTTATATTTTCCTGTAAATGTATATTTTTGTGTTTCGGTAATTAACATATCACCGTTAGTTTGCACGGCAATATCAACATTTATAAATTCCCAATAGAAAGGGACTGATTGGGCTTGAACGTGATTAAAAGAAAATGTGAGGCTGAAAATTAGTGTGATACAAAATAAGAATAGTCTTTGCATCAGTTGACGACACATCAGGAATTACTCCATATCTAAAATTCAAAATGCTCTTACCCTTCTGAGGGAATATCGTCAGATAATAGTGAAAATAGTTAAATTTGTTATGCAACTTTACAATTAAATTTATTTTGAGTAAGTAGAAAGACTTGAAAAAACCAAACTATGTTAAGCAATGTAAAAAGACTAGGATTGAGTTCGTAGTATTCGCGTAGCGTCTCGTAGAGAGGACTTTAGTCCTTTTTTGTTCGCGTAGCCTCTGTCTACGACACGCTCCGCGAACGGAGAGAACGCAGAGAGAACTTTAGTTCTCACTACAAACCTTTAATTATTTACCCTGTTTTACTTAAAGTTGTATTTTATTGTGACTTTATCAATTACTTTTTAGGACAAGGAACATCTTTTACGAGATCAAACTTCAACTGTTTATTTACACTAACGATCGCCCGCGTGGTAAATTCTCTGCGATCGCCCCTCGCATTAAAACTAATCTTTAAACCATCAATAATCTTACTAGATGCGGCTGTCTCAGGTCTGATACCTGTCTCAGACAGTTTTTGTCGGATTTCTTGCCGATTCACAGGTGAATTTGATAACTTAATCGCCTGTAAAACTGCTTGAACAGCTTCATCTGCTAGGGCTGTACGTCGATTTAAATCACCACCCCAGTATTCATTGATCTCTTTTTTATAATTTTCTGCACCACACTGATTGTGATGCCAGTCAACTGCGAGGAATAAGCTGTTTACTGTGGTAGTTTTAGCTTTATCAATGACTTCTTGTAGATACAGAGGATTTGCCCCTAAAATTGGTTTTTTACCTTTGTTTAGTTTGATAATATCAATCGTTTTTTTCAATGCTGTACTATCGTCAGTTCCGCCATCTGGCAATATTGCCAGAGCATCTGCATCTCTAACTTCTGGTGGCAGTTTAGTAATATCAAATTTGGGATCTGACAAATCAAATTCAGCAATTATCCGTCCATTAAAGGCTCTAAGAACCTGCTTAAATTGTTCAAATAAATCCTTGCTAAACTCCTCTTGGGAGTTATAAAAAACCACCACTTTTGGCTGAGTTTTTTTAAGATTCTCCACTAAATACTGCACTAAACTATAGGCTTCTACTCGACTTGATGAAACGGTACGGTAAAATACTTTGTTAGGATCATAACAGTCTGGATTTGATTGTAAATGAACTACGGTACTCGTGGGAGAAATCACCACAAGCTCCTTTGGAGAATAAACCTTCAAGGCTGCACAGGTATTGGGAGAGGTGTAATGTCCCACCACAGCTAGAACTTTGGTATTGTTGGAGAGGATTTCGGCAACTCTCCGAGCTTGGGCAGGTTTATTGCTATCGTTAGCAATAATGACTTGTAGGTTCAACCCATCTTTAACTGCTACATCTTGGGCTTGAGCAACTCCAAAGACGATATCTAATCCAAAGTTGAAATTTAATGGTGCAGCAACAGCAATGGTGTAAATTGGCAAATTGGGGTTTTGGGTACGCCGCAGATTTACAAGAGCATTGTTACGATAAATCAGAATTTCTGGATCTTTTAGTGCTGCTAAACTGAAACCCGGAGTAGATTTATTACGCAGATTATCAAAAATCGCTATTGCGTCGCCATATCTACCTTGAGCAAATGCTGTAATACCTTGCTCCTTTAATGAAAGATATGGCTCACTCAGTCGAACTCTGCTATCAGCAATTGGCTGTTTACCAAAGCTAATGAATTTTTCTACATCATCAGCAATTGGCACTGGTTGGATACAAGTTGAGGGAAAAATCTGACAGCGATTGATGGTAATTGGGATAGATACAGCGATGATTCCAGCTAACCCCAGCATGAGCCGAGAACGAGACAGGAAAAATGATGATTTACGGTTTTGGGGAGTTTTATCAGGCCAAACAAACTCCGGTTGATTGGGATTCAAACAAACGGCGGGTAGCCAGGAAGCAGCCGGAAAAGTGCCTTGTACAGATTCTAAGCGATCGCGAGCTTCACGCACTGCCAAACAAAGAGGTTTACCCTGAGAAAATTCCCGCAAAAAGTAGAGCAAGAATTGATAAGCAATCCGATCCGGTACAGGTTCGCGCATGACGATGACAGCCGGCACGTTTAATTTTGCCAAAAAATCGGCAATTTTTAACCCATCACAAGAATTGAAGATTGCTAACTTTAAACCTCTCTTGACGGCTTTTGTTAAGCTTTTATTTAACGCATCTAAGGGTAAAAATTCGCCATCACTAATTTGAATCTGTCCACTTTTACCCTCACTAGAACTATGTCCGGCAAAAAATAAGATATCCCAATTTTGATCAAATAACAGATGAGAAATCTTTTCTTGACTCGGCTCTGATTGCTTAACAATTTGCGCTCCACGTTGTTCTAGAAGTGTTAAAGCGGCGGCATCTTGTTCTAGTTGCAAACCATCCTGAGAACTGCCAAAAATGGCTAAAACTCTGACTGGTGCTTTAAAAGTGGGGACTTGCTCGCGAAACCCGGTGAATAAAGCAAACTCAGCATTGGGAAGATTAGTAAATAAATCCCAGATATGCCAGGGTAGTCTGCGGAGAATTTCATTTTGGTTATCATCTTGTGTAGGACATCTAATAATAATGGGGACAGATTGATCAGTGCTGACTCTGGTATTTGCCCGAATGCGATCGCGCAAACTCCTAAACGCACCATCTTCAAACCATCTTCTACAATAGTTTTCTAACTCTTCCGCTCTTTGTTTCCAGGTTTCCAGATTAGCTACATTCGTTACCTGTGCTGGAACTGCTTGTAGTTGACGACTATTTTCTAATGATGTGTTTTTCCATTCCTGATATAACTGCGGCATTTCTGACGCAGCCGGAATATGAGGTAAATCATCATCTTCTTGAATAGTGCGACCATCTTCTAAAATCTGAAGCTTCACAGAAAAGCCGTCAGCAAAGCTACCGCGACTAATCTCCAGTACAACAGCGACGTTTTCAGGTATTTTAGGTCTAGCAGAGGATGGCAGCATAAACGACCAAGGGGAACATCTGGAAGTAAAGAGTTTATTCTAGATAAGCATGATTGAGCAAAGCTCCGCAATGATCAGCTAATGATCAGTTAAACCATAAAATCCTCAGTAAAGCTGGCATCATGGAGAACGACACGGACACTAAAGCGATCGCCTCTGTCTGCCGTAAACTTGAATTGGATATAATCATCTTGCTGGCGGGATTCCACTTCAAAAAACAGATTCCCGGTTTCATCCAGCCCGATGAGCCTCAACCCTGGGGGTAGGGGAGACATTTTTTCTAGGGGATACACCCGCAGCAGAATTAACATCCTGCCATCTGACTTGGGCAAAATCCCCACTATCAGGACGACAGGATGCCCAATCAGATAAATTCCTAAATCTTTAGCACTAATGACTGGGCAAACTGGATGTTGTGGATTTAGTTCCCACAACAATTCCGCAGATTGCCAGCGAATTTCATCATCTCGAGTGGTTTGGATGAGATTTACCAAAGCTTCCTGGGGATTCAGGTGCAGGGGAACGTTCTGCACTAAATTAGAAGATTGTCGGCGATAGAGTTGTTCAACCTGTTGGCGAAGGGGGTCATCACCTCGTTGCGGCTGTGGGTCACAAAATCGGACGAATGACTCTTTCATCATGTTCAGCAAGTCTTTTGGGGGCTGCCAATCTGATTCAAAGGTGCGTTTGAGCCAATGGCTGAGTTGTACTGTTGGTTCTGGTTGCGGTTCTGAAGTCAAGCACTCCAACAAGACATCAAGGGATTGAAAATAACTGCGTGGTAGTTCCGATACCGAGACAGATTCCACAAATCCTACAATTTGCCCCTCTTGGTAAGGTTCATCAAGTTCAATCATCACGTAGCCAAGACGCTCTGTCCAAACTTCTGGGGGGATATGACATTTGCGATCGCTCTCATGCAAAGCCCGACATTCTAAAAAGCCTTGTAAACTGGGAATATACAAGTCTGCAATGTTTTCTAACTGCTGCTCTAGAGGATTCCAACAATGGCTAGCGGCTAAATCCGTATCAATACCCAACAGTTGCAAACAACGTTGAGTCACCAACACAGCTAAAGTATTACGATAAACTTGTTGCGATCGCGCTTGAGTTGGCTGTTGTTGAGCAAAGTGGTATGCTTGTTGGCGATCGCTCGCGGTAATCAAAATTTTGATTGGTTCAATCATGATTCGTGTCAAAAAAACGTTTGAACTTGTTGGAATATTATTTAGATAACAACTGTTTGAAAATAGGAAAACATCGCAGCTTACAAAATCGCCTCAACGCCAATGCTTCGACTTTGTACTTTTGAGCCAGAACATCCCAAGAAATATCTCCTGAATCGCGCAAAACCTGCAAAATATGAATCAACAAAAACTGACAGTTGACATCAGGATGATTTTGCATTCGACAATTTCTAAACTGCTGCGGATGGTTCTGCACTAAATCTAGCCATTCTTGGATGGTTTCATGCCAACGATCAGGCTCTGGCGCAGGCGGATAAATCCACTCACTATTTTCTTCATTAGCAGGCAGATGTAACCGTCTTTTATTATCCTTCTCTTGGTCGCGAATAACATCTAGAATCCTGAATTTTAGCTTCTGGTTAAACCAAGTAATAAAGCTACCTTTTTCTGGATTATATGCTTGACAAATATCCTTGTTAAACCATTCCCAAGTGCGTGATAAAGCTTCCTCATAGATATCAGGTGATATCTTGCCACCCCCGCACCAAATCAATCTGGAAGACTTCATCATGATCATAATGAACTCCTTGGTTTGACTTGCTAAATTGGGGTCATCAGTTTGACACACTTGCTCAAATAGCCATTGACGCGCCGGAATATCATTAATGATTTCCCGCAGCTTTTGCGGTTGCTGTAAAAGCTTACTCTTTTCAATAGGATTATTTAAAGCAGCTTGCAGCCAGACAATTTTCATATTAGACATAGAGATGATCCAGACCCAATTAGTTTAGGTTTGAATACCATCACAGCACCAACCCTCCTCTGACTCGCCTGAAGGGTTATCGGAGTCGGAGACTAGGGGATTTCTAATTCTTTACAAAACTTTATGGTCGGTACTTAGCGTAACCACACTTCCGGCAATCACTTTCCAGTTGTTTTCAAATAGCTTCCAAACCCTAAGATAGCGAAATTTGCCATTAATTTCTTGCCCTAAATAGTTTCCTAGTATCTCTACCGTGACGGCAACAACAACATTATCTCCGACGACACTTAGCATTTGGTCACTCGATTCAACTGTATGCAGGTTGATGTTTCCCGAATGGTAATTTTTCAGATCCATCGCTTTGGTTGCCGTTTCGCCACTAGGCCCGTTAAACAGAAGCTCATCGTGAAGCAGTTTATTCAAAAGTTCCACGTTATTGGTTTTCATCGCTGAGAGAAGATTTTTCTCGTTAGCGATGACCTGGGCTTTGTGGGTGGCATCCATGCTGTTTGTTGTTTGATTTGACATAATCTCCTCCCCCTTCTTTAATTAACTTAACAATTTCTCGTTGGCAACCTATTGCATCAATAGTAACAATGCACCCTTTCAAGTCTAAAACTTTTAGTAGTTCAGGCATTGCTGTAGTTTCATTTGATTTAGAATCAACTTTTACTTGTCCTAAAACTAATTTTTGAGAAGTTGCCCAAGCACTAACCCTTCGGGTTCGCCAGTCGCTACAACGGGGAAAACTCCTGCAACGCGTCGGCTCACCATATGAATTTCTGCTTTTTCATCTGGTATGAAACCTTAATTTTAAATAGAAAAATTATATAACCCACGAAAGATTTAGATGTCCGTAGTATTTTCTAACATCGGGGAAAATACTTTAATTTTTAAGTGCAGTCATGGAAGCATATGACGTGGTAATTATTGGTGCTGGTCATAATGGCTTGGTATGTGCAGGCTACTTACTGAAAGCAGGTTATAGCGTCTTGTTGCTGGAGGGGCGATCGCTTCCTGGCGGTGGTTGCACAACTGAAGAACTCATGCCACAGGAAGCACCAGGGTTCAAATTCAACCCCTGTGCTATGAATCACCTATTTATTTTCTTAGGGCCAGTCATCCAGGAATTAGAACTACACAAGTGCGGTTTAGAATATCTCGTTTGTGATCCAGTGGCGTTTTGTCCTCATCCTGATGGTAAATATTTTTTAGCTCATAAATCTGTAGAAGCTACTTGTGCAGAAATTGCCCGTTACAGTCAACATGATGCTCAACAATACGCTAAATATATTGACTATTGGGAGCGTTTTGTCACAGCGATCGCTCCTTTTTTTAATGCTCCTCCTAAATCAATTGTTGATATCGCTGGCAATTACAATCTCAGTAATCTACGAGACTTGTTTTCCATAGCGGGCGGGACTGACACCACCTTAGATTTAATTCGCACTGTTCTTAGTAGTCCCATAGATAATATCAACGAGTATTTTACGGAAGAGCCAATATCACAGACTATCAAGGAAGCAGGAAATTCAATTAAAACAACCATTAAGTCTGTATTTAGGGCGAACAATCAATAAAATTGCCGATGAGGGAATCATGGTAAATAAAGACACTATACGTGCATTAGGGGTATTTGCTAACTCTCAAGAATTAGAGTTAGCTATTAATGATTTGAAAGCTGCGGACTTTCCGATGGACAAAGTTTCTGTCATTGCTAAAGATATGGAGCAGGGCGATCGCGTAGGTGAAGCGGAACTAGCTAATCGCATCGGTAATCAAAATGTAGATACGACAGGCGCAGTGGGAGATACACTCACAGCAACTACTTGGGGTAGTGTGTTAGTTGGTTTGAGTAGTTTAGCACTTCCCGGTTTAGGAGCAGTATTAGCAGCTGGTTCTGTAGGTGTAGCGTTAGTTGCTAGTGTCGCCGGGGTAGCTGTGGGAGCAGCAGCAAATCAAAATTTGGTCACAGCATTAACTAATTTGGGTATTCCTGAAGATAGGGCTAGAGTTTATAGCGATCGCCTCCAGCAACGTTACTATTTGCTCATACTAGAGGGTGCAAAAGCAGAAATTCATCGGGCTGAGGCTAGATTGCGCGATCGCGGTATTCAATATTGGGGTGTTTATGATTCTTCACAAGTTGAAGAGTAGGCGTTTTATCACGCAGAGACGCGGAGGCGCGGAGAGTAGCAAGAATTCTATCTGAGTGGTTCATCAATGATTGCACAGCCAGAATATATCGATGGTTTTTATGACTTACACCTATCGCAGTCAAGATGAGGGACAATTGGGGACTTTAGCAATCCCTGCTGATGTTACCGATCAAGCAGTTATGGAGGAGGTTGCAAAACAGGTTGAAGAGACACTTGGCCCAATTAACGGCATTGTAGCTAATGCTGGCATTACCAGAGACAACTTTTTTCCCAAACTCACTACCGCAGACTGGGATGCAGTCATTGAGACTAACTTAAAAGGAGTCTACAACACACTGATGCCCATCATCCCCAAAATGTACGAACGACGTTCCGGTTCTGTGGTTTGTATTAGTTCTATTTCGGGCGAGAGGGGTAATCGTGGTCAAACCAACTATGCAGCATCGAAAGCAGCTCTCATAGGTTTTACTAAATCTCTAGCTCAAGAAGCCGCTAGGTATGAGGTGCGGGTGAATGCTGTAGCACCGGGATTCATGGAAACGGATATGCTTAACCCCATTCCTGACAAAGTGAAACAGCGAATTTTATCGGAAATTCCTCTGTCTCGCTTTGGTAAGCCGGAAGAAGTGGCTTGGTGTGTAGCATTTTTACTTTCCGCGATCGCTAGCAGTTATATTACAGGCTCAGTTTTGCGAGTCAGAAGCAATCAAGCATCTCAATCAAGCACATCTAACTCTAATACCTGATTGCGGTCATGTAGCCTCAGTAGAACGGCCTCAATTATTTACCGACGCATTGAACCAGTTTCTTCCTAGTCATTTGTAACTAGAGATTGGAAAGGAAGAAAAATCTTTTAACCCCAAACGCCCAAAATTTTTGAATTTTGAATTGATTAGGAGCAGCATCTATGCAATTAAAGCCAATTAATCAGCAAATCGTCGCCGTCGTTGGAGCTTCCAGTGGTATCGGACGAGAAACAGCTCTGCAATTTGCTCAACGTGGAGCAAAGGTAGTTGTTGCTGCGCGTGGCGAGTCAAAGTTAAAGTCGCTGGTGGAAGAGATTCGCGGCTTTGGTGGTGAAGCAACCCATATTGTTGCTGATGTGCAAGAATTTGCACAAGTGAAAGCGATCGCAGATCGAGCAGTAGAGGTTTATGGACGACTCGACACTTGGGTACACGTCCCAGCTATTGGTTTATTTGCCACTTTTGACAACACCACACCAGAAGAATTTAAACACGTCATTGATGTCAATTTGATGGGTCAAGTATATGGTGCAATGGCCGCCTTACCTCACCTCAAACGTGAAGGGCGAGGGGCATTAATTCATATATCATCAATGGAAGGTAGGCGATCGCTGCCATATCAAAGTGCTTATTCCTCAGCCAAGCATGGGGTTGAAGGCTTTCTCGAAGCTATGCGGATTGAATTGATACATGAAAAATGGCCTATCAGTGTCACAAGTATCAAACCAGCCGTGATTAACACTCCGTTTTGGAATAACGGCTTGACAAAGTTAGGCGTGAAACCATCGGGAATACCACCTTACTATGACCCTAGAATTGTGGTTGATGCCATACTCTATGCAGCTGAACACCCAATACGTGACCTTTTTGTGGGAGATATAGCTAAATTACTCGATTTAGCCCAGAAAATATCACCTTCATTGGTAGATTCATTGTTATTAGCGATTGGTTTTAATTTACAACGCAGTAATGAACCAAAAGCAGAAGATGCACCCAACAATTTTTATCAACCTGTTCCCGAAGACACCAGAATTGATGGAGATTATCAAAGCCTAGTCATACCCAGCATTACTGATGCCTTGGGTAAATTGCCTCTATTTCAGTGGGGAACAGGAGCTTTATTGATGGTACTGGCTGTACAAGCTTGCAAACAAAATGACTAATTTTGTATGGCTTATTCAAACATTAATCTCAACTTTCAACCCTACCTTTTGATAGAGTTAAAATTTAAAACTCCAGGTTGAATATAAAGTATTATGTCTGTCGGAAAAATTATCAGACAGAGCATTTGTTAGGTTCAGTGTATTAACAATCACAAGATTTTAGCCACCAATTAATATTCAACAAATATTTCATCATCACAGGAGTAAAAAAGAATATGGAAAACATCCAAACAGCAAAAATGGTAGAGCGTTACTGTGCTTTAGCCATTGGTATTCTCTTTTTATTATTAGGTTTGGCAGGATTTACACCTGCTCTAGTCTCTTTACCAGGAACTAGCCAATCTTTTATCTCATTAGATGAGTCTCCTAACACCTACGCTGCGGGGTTTGGTTACATATTTGGGTTATTTCCTACCAATTTTTTACATAATTTAGTGCGTTGCGCTGTTGGACTACTAGGAATTGCATCTTATACAAGTGCTACCAGTGCGCGTTTATTTAATCGTGTCTTTGCAGTAGCTTATCTTGTATTAGCCATTATGGGATTATTGCCTTTTGCTAAGACATTTTTTGGCTTCATGCCACTCTTTGGTAATAATGTTTTGGTCAATGCTCTGTCTGCGATCGCTGCTGCTTATTATGGCATTGTCATGCCGTCTAAAGTAATGGGCGTTAATGTCTCACAAAATCTTTGATTTATCAGAATTCGTGGCAAATATCAAATAGGGTGTAAGTGTTTTATGAGAACAAAAAACCAACAACAAGCCTATTTCCTGCGGTATCTTTCTCTAGTACCAGTTCTTGCTGTTTTGGCAACATCAATTGCCTTTTCTACTTGGGCAATTTTCAATTATTTTTTCCCTGACCTTCTTTTCCATCCTATGCCCTAAGCTATAGCTAATTCAGCCATAGGTTCAAGCCTATGGCTAATTATCCTCTTTGGGCGATACGTTGTTGGAAGACCACGACTAGAAGTAAAAAAGCACCACGAAGTACGAGCTGCCACCAAGGAGTAA
>NZ_JAYGGZ010000048.1:0-29150 GCF_034931465.1 Anabaena sp. UHCC 0399
ACTTTGATTAGCCAGATAAAATGGCTTATCCTCAATCATGCGGTTACTAAGTAAACTTAATTCATCAAGCACCCTTTCTGATTGGGGTGAAAGCAACCCAGTCTGCAAAACCTGTGCTTCTAATTCTGTAACCTTGTTGAGGTAATGTTGTGTTTCTGGGTGGGGTTGAATGCCCTTAATTGGGTCATACAATTGGGTTAACCTTGGCAATACCTGTAGGTAGAAATCACGTAAAGGTATGTAGGTCATGTCAAAGATGACCAAACATAAGTTCAGCAATGCGAGGATGGCAATTATTCGTTCCAACCAACGATTGCGATAAACCGGATATTTTTTAATATCTCTTTTTGATGTCATCGCTTAAAAATTAACAAAAAATATAAATGTATATTATGAATGTTTTACCTGAAAATTCGCCCACATCACAAAACCATAAATTCGGCAGTCTAAACTTTTTAGCCACGCAACAATTTCGTGATTGCTATTGTGGAATAATGTATATTCCTGATCATCTTTGACTAAAGTTAAACCTATTTTTCGATTTTCGATGCTCGTTGCCATATTGCGGTTAAAACGTTTATCTAATAATGTCAATAATTCTATGACTGGGGATTGCGCTACTTCTAAACTGAATAAGGTGTAATTTTGTTGTTGAATTATCTGCTGAAGTTCGATGATATTGCTAAATTTTCGCCTACCGAGAGTGCCTTGGGTTGGTAGTAAAAGTGCCGCCGCCCCATTTCTCCAGTCCTGCTGGTTTAGTGCGAAATAATTCCAATCACCGTAAGCATACTGGATTAATTCACCGTTGCCAGTGGGTAACACTAGTCTAGAATGCCAACCATAATCTGTGACATAAATTGTCACTGCCCCAACAGGGTCATCAGGGGGTAAAATAATGGCGGGAGACAGTATCCAAACCAATAAAATACCAATAATTACTACAGAAGCAAACTTGACAAGGCGACATAAACCCATAGGTAAATTGAGTTAAACAAGGTTGTAGTGTTCCATATTAATATTAGTTACAGGTACATCCAAGTCATGTAACGCTCTCTCTACCTGATCGATCATTTTTTACAGCACAAATAAAATGATTTCGAGTTGCTGGACACTTAATAGGCTGCGCCCCGCTACGCTCTAAGCGCAGCTATGCCGCAGGCTTTACGTAATTCGTAATTAATAGGTACAGGCTGTTTCTAGCACTTTATGAAGTATGAATTTTTGTCTCACAATGAAAAATTTATGCTTTGGCTTGGTTAGTAATGAGAAATAGCATACTCGTTGCTTTTATCAGGTAAGCGGTGCTATGAGTCTTAAGAGAATAGAATTAATGATTGCCAAAGCAAGTGAGCCAAGCAAAGCACTCCAAAAGCCATATCTTAAGCGAAAACCAGGCACTATAGCAGCTGATAACCCAAAGATAATTGAATTGAGAACAAAGAAGAATAAGCCTAAAGTAAGAATAATAAATGGCAAGGTAAATAAAGTTAAAAGAGGGAGCAAAAGCGCATTCAAAATGCCAAAAACTGCGGCGGTAATTAATGCTTTACCAAAATTGTCTATTTCTACTCCTATCGGCAGTCGAGAAATAATCAAAAAGCTGATGGCTGTAACTAACCAAGTAATTATCAACCCAACCATAAGAAATACTCCTTACGAGTGACATTTCGATTTAATCCAAGTAAGTCAATATGTTTAGTATTTGTGATAAATGTGAATAGAAAGTGACACTAAACGGTATTGGGTATCAACACTCTCCAGTTATCATTCACTTGATAACTGTTTACTGATTTAAATTTATTTTGTCTCCCCCTAAACCCCTATCTCACTAGCAGTCTCAATTTCTTTCTTTGGTGTTTCTTCAAATATACTTAAATCAAACCAAAAAGTAGTACCCACACTGACTTCACTGACCAAATGGACTCTACTGTGGTGTCTTTCAATGATATTTCTGACAATCGATAGACCCAAACCTGTACCTTCTAAGGTGTGAACGCGGTTCTCGACACGGAAGAAACGGTCAAAAATTGCCTGTTGGTCTTCTGGGGCGATACCAATACCTGTGTCAGATATTTCTATCCTAACTTGTGCAGGCTGATTGGATGATGTGGGTGTGATATCTAGCGGATAGGTACGGATGGCTACTTTGCCACCGGCTAGAGTAAATTTGAGGGCATTACCTACCAAATTAGCTAAGACTTGCAGCAACAAATCATAATTACCCATAACTAGGGGTAAATTGGGGGCAACTTCTTGTAACAGTTCGATACCTTTATCCCTGGCGTTGAGTTGGTATGTCCGCAAGGTTTGCTCAATCGCCTGGGCTAAATCTACACCATAGAAGTTGTAAATCTTGCCAGATTCTAGCTTAGATAAATCTAAAACATCATTAACTAAGCGAGTCAAGCGATCGGTTTCATGGTTAACCGTTTGCAGGAATTCCCGTTTTTCTTCTAAGCTTAATTCTTCTCCGTACTCGTGCAGAGTTTCGATAAAAGATTTGATATTAAATAATGGTGTTCGCAGTTCGTGGGAAACGTTGCTGATAAATTGGCTTTTAGCTTCGTTTAGTTCTACCTCACGGGTGATATCTTGCACGGTGATGGCAATGCCTTTGATACTCTCCCGTTGTAAATTGAGTACCGTAGTTAAGAGAATGCGAATAGTACGCTTAATGGGTTGACTTAAGAAAATGCGAAACTCAGCACTTTCACGTTCGCCGGCAGCCATTTGGTATAAAGGTTTGGTGATTTCCATTTGCACTGTTGGCGGTAAGTGATGCAAAACATTACTACCTACTACATCATCACTACCTTCCCAGCCAAAAATGTTCCGTGCAGTAGGATTGACTAAAATCACCTGCATATTATTGTCAATTAAGACAGCACCATCAGCGATCGTGGAAACTAGGGTTTCGAGTTTGGCTTTTTCTGCGGTTAATTCCTCTATATTTTGTTCTTCGTAGCGTTCTAGACGCTCGGCCATTTCATTAAAGTTTAAAATTAGCTCTCCTAATTCGCCACCTAGAGGTAAGTCAATGCGCTGCTGGAAGTTGCCGGCGGCGATTTCTTTTACCCCTACTAGTAGTTCTTTAATCGGCTTAGTGATAGTTAAAGCGTTAATTACTCCTGCCAAAATTACCATTACCCAAATTGTGATAAATACGGCAATGGTGACATCACGGGTGAAATTAGTTGAAATGACTGCTATTTGGTTGGGGTTGATGCCGATCGCTAATATACCTAAGTTTTTTTTATTAACAATCAGAGGAATAAACACATCGGTCACAGCCCCATCTGGGGTCATGTGTTGCCGTACCATTGGCTTATCCCACTCTTGAGGATAATCTTCTGGGAGTTCGATTCGTCGCTCAATTGTCAGTGAGTTTTCTACTTCAGGTTCCCAAAAAGGAATTCCAAAATAGATTTTCCCTGTTTCATCCGCGTACAGCATATAGCGGATGCTAGAGGTACTGCTATAAAAGCGTTCAGAAAATTTGGCTACCTCTGTCAAATTATGGTCAGCTACCAGAGGGGTAACATTAGCCGCCAATAATAGCCCCAAATCCCGTCCAAAGCGGGTGTCATTCATGCGGGCATCTTGCTGAATGGTATTCACCGCCCAGAAAGTTAAACCACTCATGACCAGGGAGACTACTAAGGTAGCCACGGCCAAAAGTTTAGTTTGGAGAGTGAACTCTGACCACCAATTGGCGATCGCTTCTCGGATTGTTTTTAACAGCGACAGCATCTCAAATAAAGTTGTTAGTAGTTTGGTTATCAACCCCAACAACTAAAAAATTAACAGTTAATTCGACAAATATGCTAATTGATTGGGGACAAATCAAGTTAAAAGTCAAAAGTCAAAATTAATTAAATAACTCCTAGGGATTGGGGATTGGGGATTGGGGATTGGGTAATTACCCACTCAACACTCACTACTCACTACTCACTACTCAGCACTCGATGCCCAATATCTCTACGGTAATACATTCCTTCAAATTGAATAGATTTTAAGCTATTGTAGGCGGTGGACAAAGCTTGGTTAAAGTTCTCTCCCACAGCCGTCACGTTTAATACTCGTCCGCCATCTGTCACTGGTTGCTGTTGCTGGTTTAATTTTGTGCCGGCATGAAATACCGTGACTCCGTTGGCTTCTGCTTCCCTAATGCCGGTAATGACTTTGCCTTTTTCATAATCCCCCGGATAACCACCGGAAGCTGCCACTACGGTTGCAGATGCGCCATCATGCCAAGCAATGGGGGGTAAATCACTTAAACGTTGCTCGACACAAGCTAAGATTAATTCTTCTAGGGGTGTGGCTAACAGTGGCAGAATGACTTGGGTTTCAGGATCGCCAAAGCGACAGTTAAATTCTAAAACCTTAAAGTCGCCATCGGGGGAAATCATTAAGCCGGCGTAGAGTACACCACGATAATCAATGCCTCTAGATTTTAAAGTGGCGATCGCTCTTTCTAAAACTTCGGTTTGCACCCTAGCCATTAATGCTGGCGTAGCAATGGGTGCTGGGGCATACGCACCCATCCCACCTGTGTTTTCGCCTACATCCCCTTCCCCGATGCGTTTATGGTCTTGCGCTGGCAATAAGGGGCGAATTGTGATCCCATCAGTTACGGCTAACACCGAAACCTCTTGCCCAATTAAGCATTCTTCGATAACTACAAATTCCCCCGCACTGCCAAACTGCCCTTGAAATATTGTCTCAATGGCGTTAGTTGCCTCCTCTACGGTGCTAGCGACAATTACACCCTTCCCAGCCGCCAAACCGTCAGCTTTGACAACGATGGGCGCACCTTGAGCTTTTACATAAGATTTAGCTGCTGTAGACTCAGTAAATACCGCAGCTTTAGCAGTAGGAATTCCCGCTTCTTGCATCAGGGCTTTAGCCCAAGCTTTACTGGCTTCAATCTTTGCACCGGCTCTTGTAGGGCCAAATACCTTCAGTCCTTTGTCTTGTAGATAGTCGGTGATGCCTTTAGCTAGGGGTACTTCCGGCCCTACTACCACCAAAGAAATCCCGTTTTCTATGGCGCATTTACTTATACCAGCAAAATCATCCACTGCTAAAGGTATATTTTGGCAACCTGCCATACTAGCTGTACCACCATTACCTGGTACACATACTACCTGATTAACTTGTGGCGATCGCAATAATTTCCAAGCCAGAGCGTGTTCACGCCCACCATTTCCTACAACTAAAACTTTCACAGATTTCCTCTTGCGTCCCTTGAGAGATAAAAATGCCCTATTGCTGCGGATCAATTTTTCACTAATTCTTGCCTTGATGCAAGCCCCTAGGGAAATTATCTCCCAGACCACATATTATTAATTGGCGTTGCAGAAGCTTATATGCAAAATAAAATCGCCCTTGTAAATAAGGTAGCTGACGACCTTATTTCCCAAATCAATGGCGATTCATCATCACCAGTATTACCCTAGAAATATTCTGATTTAAAAATAATAATACAAGTAGGGTACATGACTAAAGTTATTGTTACTGGGGCAGCAGGATTTATAGGTTCTCACCTGACACAAACCCTTCTGGAACAAGGAAAAGAAGTAATTGGTATTGATGAATTCAACGATTACTACGAGCCTGCGTTAAAACACAAAAATATTGCTCATTTACAATCTTTACCTAACTTTACTTTAATTGAGAGCAATATTCAGAGTTTAGATTGGTCAACATTATTGCAAGATGTAGATGTTGTTTACCATCAGGCAGCTCAAGCCGGAGTGAGAGCAAGTTGGGGTCAAGGTTTCCGTGCTTATACTGAACGCAACATCAACTCGACACAAGTTATGTTAGAAGCCGCCAAAGATGCCAAACAATTAACAAGGTTCGTGTTTGCATCTACATCTAGCATCTACGGTGATGCAGAAACATTACCTACCCATGAAGGCATTCCCCCCCAACCAGTTTCTCCCTATGGTATTACTAAACTAGCTGCCGAGCGTTTGTGTGGTCTATATCACAAAAATTTTGGTGTGCCTTTTGTATCTCTACGTTATTTCACTGTTTACGGCCCCAGACAAAGGCCTGATATGGCGTTTCATAAATTTTTCAAAGCTGTTTTGCAGGATGAGGCAATTCCCATCTATGGGGATGGACAACAAACACGAGACTTTACATTTGTCAAGGACGCCGTAGCTGCAAATTTAGCAGCTGCTACTGTACCCCAAGCAGTAGGTGAAATTTTTAATATTGGTGGCGGTAGCAGAGTAGTTTTAGCTGAAGTTCTCAACACGATGGCAGAAATTGTCGGTAAACCCATCAAAAGAAACCATATAGAAAAAGCAATGGGAGATGCTAGACACACTGCTGCTGATGTCTCTAAAGCACGGCAAATTTTAGGATATCAGCCTCAAGTTTCTCTTAAGGAAGGGTTAACTCAAGAATGGCAATGGGTGAAGGCTTTATATAGTTAAAAATTGAGAGAATTTACAACTTATTCCCACTTTCCCTGGATGGTAAAAGCTGGCCAAAAACGGGGGTTTTGCCATTGTTTTTGTCGCCATAATTTTAATTGCGCTTCCCTCAGAGCTACGGCAGGGGTTTTCCCTTCCCTAAAGATTTGGGTGTATAATTCCTGCATTAATAAAGATGTGGCTTGATCATTCACCTTCCACAAAGACACAACTTGAGAATCACAGTAGAAATACCCCCGAATTTCCGGAAAATTCGGGGTTTTAGGGAAGTTGCAAATGGGGAAATTTTTTATCCACGATTATCTATTTGGGCGCGTTGCAAGTTGCCAGAAAAGTCAACATAAACACTTTTCCACTCAGTGAAAACCTCTAAGGCAGTCGTTCCTGCTTCCCGGTGGCCGTTACCTGTTTGCTTGACACCGCCAAAGGGTAAGTGTACTTCTGCGCCAATGGTAGGGCCGTTGATGTAAGTAATTCCAGCTTCTATATCGCGCATGGCAGCAAAGGCGCGGTTGATGTCGCGGGTATAAACTGAGGAAGACAGACCATATTTGGTATCATTCAGGATAGCGATCGCTTCCTCAAATGTACCCACCTCCATTAATACCACCACAGGGCCAAATATCTCCTCACGAGCCACCCGCATATTTGGTGTGACGTTATCTAAAACTGTAGGTTGGAAAAAATAACCCTGTTTTAACTCCCCTTCCGTGGCAATTTCCCCACCAATTAATATTTCTGCCCCTTCCTCACGGGCAACTTTCATATAATCGTTTACCCGTTGCAGTTGTCTGTGATTAATTATCGGCCCGATATCTGTCTCAGGGTCATTACCAGCACCCAAGCGTAACTTTCCAGCACGTTCACACAGCATTTTAGTAAACTTTTCTTTGATATCACGATGTAAAATCAAGCGACTGGTAGCTGTACACCTTTGACCGGTTGTACCAAATGCACCCCACACTGCACCATCTAAGGCCAGCTCTAAATCTGCATCTTCCATCACCACCTGGGCATTTTTACCACCCATTTCTAAACAGACACGTTTATGAGTCCGTCCGCAAGTCGCACCCACATACGCACCAGTTTCTGACGAACCAGTAAACGAAACTAAATCAATATCTGGATGTTCAACTAAAGCTTTCCCAACTTCTTCACCCACCCCATGCACTAAGTTAATCACTCCTGGCGGTAAACCTGCGGCGGCGAAAATTTCAATTAATTTAGTAGCACAGGCGGGGGTATCTTCAGCAGGTTTGAGAATTACCGTATTACCACACACCAAAGCCGGCATTGCTTTCCAGCAAGGAATCGCCATTGGGAAATTCCAGGGAGTAATTAAAGCACAGACTCCAATCGGCATCCTCACAGTCATAGCAAACTTGTTGGGCATTTCCGAAGGTGTCGTTTGCCCAAACAATCGCCGTCCTTCCCCAGCCGTGTAAAAAGCACAGTCAATCCCTTCTTGCACATCACCCCTAGCCTCAGTTAATGGTTTACCCATTTCCAGACTAATTAACTGTGCCAATTCTTCCTTATGCTCACCCAATAATTCCCCGACGCGAAAGATGTATTCTGCCCTAGCTGGGGCTGGAACTTGCCGCCAACGTCGGTAAGCTTGCCTCGCGGCAGCAACTGCGAGGTCTACATCCTCAGCTTGAGAACGGGGGAAAGTAGCCACAACTTCAGTTTTATTCGCAGGGTTGTGACTAGCCAGGATATTTTCACCTGTAGCATCCAACCACTGACCATTAATATAATTTTGGCTCTTTAGCGGAGTTATCATATACGTATACCAATCATAAAATCTGATTTTCTCAATTACGAATTACGAATTACGAATTACAGGTTATCGTCTACTAGAGAAAATCGCAGGCAGATAGTCAAGACAGACACAAAAATTAAGGGACTAATGCCAACACTCCCACAGGAGAACCAGAACCCCGCCTTAACCTAATCACACCGATAGCTAAGGTAGTCCCTTGAGGTGGTAGTTGGTCTAAATTGGCGAGATTTTCTAACACAATACCTTGTTGCGCCAATACGAGGCGGTTAGTAGCAAAACTATTATCCTGCCCTGGGTCTACACCATGTGTATCAATGCCTACCCCAGCAATTCGCCGCTCGTTCACTAAGAACTCAGTAGCATCTCTACCAAAACCGGGAAAGTGCATAATTCCTTGCGTATCCTGGTTGAGAAAAGCATTCTTGTCAAACCATTTAGCTTGCCAACCTGTATGCAGTAGCACCATATTACCAACGGGAATCTCACCGTGTTCTCCCTCCCAAGCTAGAACATCAGCAACCGTCAGAACATAATCAGGATTTATAGCCGCTACTGCACAGATATCTATCACAACGGCACGTACAATTAAAGACTGAGCAGAGTATTTATCAATACCCACACCAGCCTGATAAAAACTGTTAGGAGCATTAATATGAGTGCCGCTATGCTCACCTAAAGAGAAGCAGCGTAGATAATAACCATCATCTTGCAGTTCGGCGACAGGAGTAAATTCTACAGGGGGGTCGCCTGGCCATTGGGGAATATTAGTGTCAATAACATGGCTTAAGTGAATAACGCGTGAGAAAGTAATCGTATTCAAACTCGACCCCCTATACTCACACTTAAATAACCCCCAAAGCTTGTCAAGGCTAGCCGATTGGGGGGCAAATTTTGCAGCAAAAGTGAATTAAGTAATAGTTAACAACTTATTGGTTAATTTTTATATAAAACTAGGTAAATTTTATGTAAAGATTTTCAATACCTTTTAGCGCACTTGAGCTATAGGAATCCGATTTGATTTATAAATAACTCCATGTTAAAGTCACTGACTCCCGAATTGTGTAATTGTATAAATTTTTTGTAAATGTATAACATTCTTGGCAAGAAACACCTATAATTCGCCACCAAATAATTTTACACTTGCAGTAATATACTTATTATTTTTGAGGAAATCTGGCACTAACCATGAAATTAAGGTTATTTTGTCAATCCTTGACAACGTTAGCCATAGCTTTGTTGACTATAAGCATAAGTCAGCCGAGTCATGCTGGAAGTACAACATTCTACTGTGCAAAGAGCAAAGGCGTACCCATAACATTTGCTCGCACCCAAGACGGAAAGAAAGTACCGATAGTTCGTTGGGTTAGTAGTTACTTTCCACCCCCTTGGACGGCTCAACGGCGGTGTGTGGAGGTGTCGCGGAGATTTCAGATCAACTACGATAACGGTAGACTCAGACGCATTAAGACTGGGGTACTCAGGGGAGAACCTGTTGTTTGTGCTGCTGTAAACCAAAACAGTTCGTGTACAGACACTACGTTGTTATTTACCCTCAAACGTGGTGTTAATCCTAACGCGGTTGTGCGTAGGTTATTTGACCGCCGTGGTTTGGCTGCTGGTAATGCACTGAATGAAAGTGCTGGTAGTAGTGCAGTAGACATCGATTTTGATATTTATCTGCAAAATACAACTATTGACTCAATTGATGATTCTGTCTCTGAACCAACTAATTCGACATCTGAAGCTGGCATTCCTTAATTCTTAGGTTACAGGGGATAGGAGACTGGGGATAGTTATTCAAAGCCCCTACACAGTTAATGCTATCAGCAGCTAGGGATCTATTCTGAAACTAATATGATTTGGGGCAGTTGGAAAGCGATCGCCTGTATTGGCAGTTTATCAATGCTGTTATCAGCAGATATGAGTGGTTGCGCTAAATCGGCTTCTACTGGTAGCAATATTTCTCATATAAGTCAAATATCATTAGAAGAATTACGCCATCAAGCCCAAGGAATCACCGTAAAAGTCATGTCAACTGAATTCCTTGGCTCAGGAATTATTCTGAGGAAAACAGATAAAGTTTATACGGTATTGACCAATGCCCATGTACTAAGAGCAGGAAAATCTCCTTATCGCATTCAGACTGTAGATGGTCGGATATATCCAGCAAATTTGTTGCCGGGCGTTCGTTTTGGTAAGCATGATTTAGCACTATTGCAATTTCAAAGTATGAACGATGACTATCGTGTGGCTGCTTTGGGTTATTCCCCAGTTGTGGGAGATGACGTATTTGCTACTGGTTTTCCCTTTGACCAAGAGGAACTCACCGCCAAAGATTTCATGTTTACTACTGGTAAGGTGTTGCTAGTGCTGCAAAAAGCCTTAGACGGGGGTTATCAAGTGGGGTATACCAATGAGATAGCAAAAGGCATGAGTGGGGGGCCACTGCTGAATCGTCGTGGTGAGGTTGTGGGTATCAATGGGATGCACGCCTATCCTCTGTGGGATGTACCATCAGTTTTTATTGATGGTTTGCAGGTAGATGAAAATTTACATCAGAGGATTAATCGCTTGAGTTGGGCTGTACCAATGGATAAGGTGGTGCAAATGATCCCAGCTATGTCAAATAAGGCTGATAAGAGGTCAAGTTATGAGGCTCGATAGTAGGCTAGCAACAGCAATATTAGGAGTAGCGATCGCAGTTTTTCCCTTAGAAATTGCGGTATCATTAACACCTCAAGATGTCAGCAATATTGCTAAAAGAGTAACTGTCCTGATTAGTGGGGCAAAACTCGGTTCTGGTGTGATTATTCATGAACAAAACAATACTTACACTGTCCTAACTAACTGGCACGTTGTCGAAGACTTAGGAACTTATACAGTCCAGACTCAGGATCAAAGTTCCCATCAAGTGACACCAAACCTCATTACCCGTCTGCCAGGGGTAGATTTAGCCGTCTTACAGTTTACCAGTCGCCAAAAATATACTGTTGCCACTCTCGGCAATTCAGATGCAGCCATCGAGGGAACAACGGTGTATGTGTCTGGCGCACCAACACCAGTACAAGGTATCGAAAACCGCACGGTGCTAGTTCCTGATGGACGGATTGTGGGGACTAATGCCAAGCCCCAGGATGGTTATGCTCTGATTTACAACAATATTACTTTTCCTGGGATGAGTGGAGGCCCTGTTTTAGATGAAAATGGGCGGTTGGTTGCTATTCATGGCCGAGGCGCACGGGATAAAGAAGGTCAGAAGGTAGGTTTTAATTTGGGCATTCCCATTAACATCTTCACCAATTCCCAGGTAGCTAACAGTCTAAATTTAAGGGTGGTGACAACAACTCCACTACCTCCCAGCAAGCCCCCATCTCCCAGCACGCCCATCACAGGAAGACCACCCACAATCAATGGTTCTGGCACTACAGGATCTAGTGTTTGCCCTGGTAGACGTTGTTAATTGACACTTTCTTTAATCCTTTGAGTTGAAATTCGATGTTTTCAAAATACTTAAAATCTGGTTTTGTGACTTTGCTGGTGATGACAGCATTATTTTCTGCCAATAGTGCGATCGCTCAAACTACCATTGATGAAGATAAGTTAGATTCAGTCAATGGTATGCGTTGGGGTGGTAATGGTTTACCTTTTGATAAAGTGGTCGAGATTAAAGACGCTCTAGTTAATACCCCTTTGGGTAAAGTAGTTATTGATCGTCACGGCGAAGATCCCCAAGGAGTTCTCTTCAAAGAACCCTTCGCTAGTCCCAGTCCTGGTAAATTTGTCGTTGTTTCTCTGTGGGGAAGCAAAATTGAAGGTTGTTTTGTGAAATTAGTTGTGCAATCAGCACCAACTGACGGTAAAGCTGAATTAACAGAAATTTCTCCCAAAATGGTTGAGTTAGGGATTGGCGAGCAAATTCTCCAACTCACACGCAGCCCCAATATGAAAGTCAGAGGATTTCAAGGAAACTATACATATACTGTGTACGAGAACAATAGAAACGTCCAACGTTCTAGTACGTGGTATATGAGCGATACGTTATTTGATATCAGTCCTGATGCTGCTAATTTACTCAGAACAGCACCAGCTAAAGAAATTAAGGCGCGTTTAACTTTTGATAATGGTGATACCAAAATCATTCCCATTGGCAGTAGTAACGTCAAACGTTGGCAAGATTCATTTGGGTTTAATAGTTCTTGCAGCGCGCCGAAATAGAGATGTTTGTAGTAAGCACTTTAGTGCTTAGAAAAATCAGGACTAAAGTCTTTACTACGAACATGAGCGTCTTTCCCAGGTTGAAAAGTTTTGATATTTTGTAAATTTACTAATACTTTTAATTAATAAATATTAGATGATGAAATTTAATTATGTACTTGCACCAGCAGTCATGGGAGTAACTATTGCTCTAGTACAACCACAAATTGCTGTAGCACTATCCTCAGCAGAGGTGGCGAAGATAGCTAAGGAAATCACTGTACTAATTGATCATAAAGATGGTTCTGGGACTGGGGTAATTGTTAAGAAAGAGGGCGATACTTACACAGTTTTGACTGCCCAGCACGTCATAGCCAATCAAGCTAAATATGAAATCGTCACCCCAAATGGGCAACGTTATCCACTCAATTACAATACTGTGAAAAAGCTGCCAGATGTAGATTTAGCCGTGGTGCAGTTTACCAGCAGTAAAAGTTATACTATCGCTACAATCGGCAACTCCAATGCCGCCGCAGAAGGTAGTACAGCTTATGTAGCTGGTTTTCCCCAAGCGACAGGAGCAATTTCCAACACAATTTACAATTTCACTGATGGGCGGATTACTGCTAATGCTTCTAAAGCTCTACGTGATGGCTATGCCTTAGTCTACAACAATGTCACCTTACCGGGGATGAGTGGCGGCCCAGTATTAAATGACAAAGGTGAATTGGTAGGAATTCATGGTAGAGGAGATGAAGCGGATATAGAAACCTCGAATATCAATTCCTCAGTTGCTTATGTCAAATCAGGTTTTAATTTAGGCATTCCCATTAATACCTTTTTGCGATTGTCAATTGAAGCCGGGGTAAATGTAGGTGTTGTTCCTCCTAGCATTCCCACAACAACGACACCGAAAGCAGACGATTTCTATCTTCAAGGTGGCGATAAGTACGACAAAGGAGATTTCAAAGGTGCGATCGCCGATTATAATCAAGCAATCCGCCTCAACCCAAAATATCTCGATGCTTACAATAATCGGGGTCTAGCTCGCTATAACATGGGAGACTTCCCCGGCGCAATTGACGACTTCGACCAAGCCTTGAAAATTAATTCCCAAGACGCTGATGCTTACAACAACCGGGGTCTGGCTCGCTCTGCGTTAGGAGACAAAAAAAGTGCGATCGCAGATTTTAACCAAGCATTAAAAATTAATCCCAACTATGTCATTGCTTACAATAACCGAGGCATTGCCCATAATAGTCTGGATGATAGCAGAAAAGCGATCGCAGATTTCAACCAAGCACTAAAAATTAATCCCAACTATGCCGAAGCCTACGGTGGGCGGGGTATATCTTATTATCAATTGGGCGATAAAAAAAGAGCGATCGCAGATTTTACGACAGCTTTGAAAATTAATCCCAATCTTGCCCCACCCTACGCCAGTCGGGCAATTGCCCGCTTTGATTTGGGAGACACGAAGGGAGCAATTATTGATTTTAACCAAGCTTTGCGGCTCAATCCTAACCTAGCTGGAGCTTATGCTGGACGGGGGATTGCTCGTTATCAATTGGGAGACAAACAAGGTGCGATCGCGGATTTACAAAAAGCGGCTAGTCTCAATTTAGAACAAGGGAAAGTAGATGATTATCAACAACTGTTGGAATTAATTAAAAAGCTTCAAAGGTAAATGGAGATAGGAAAAATACTTTAGCTCTAGTTTCGGAATTAGGGACAAAGGATTGTATGAGAAGGTGGATCTATTTTTCAGTAACGTCGAATAATGCTCTGTGGAAATTAAATGATGAACTTTAATTATGCACTCGCACCAGGAATCTTAGGAGTGACTATTGCTCTAGTACAACCACAAATTGCAATGGCCTTATCTTCAGCAGAGGTGGGGAAGATAGCTAAGGCCATTACTGTCCTAATTGATAGTCAAGATGGTTCTGGGACTGGGGTAATTATTAAAAAAGAGGGCAATAATTACACAGTTCTAACTGCCCAACACGTCATCGCAAATCAAGCTAAATATGAAATCGTCACCCCAGATGGTCAGCGTTATCCACTCAATTACAATACTGTGAAAAAGCTGCCAGATGTAGATTTAGCCGTGGTGCAGTTTACTAGCAGCCAAACTTATACTGTTGCCAAAATAGGAAACTCTGATAATTCCACAGAGGGGACAACGGCTTATGTCGCTGGATTTCCGAAAACAACAGCAGCTATTAGCAATAAAATTTATAACTTTATCGATGGGCGGATTACAGCTAATGCTTCAAAACCCCTGCGTGATGGTTATGCGTTGCTTTACAGCAATAATACGCTGCCAGGGATGAGTGGGGGCCCGGTACTAAATGATAATGGTGAACTGATAGGCATTCATGGTAGAGGAGACACCACAGAGAACTTTCAAATCTCTGATAAAAATCCTGACGTGATTATCAAATCAGGGATTAATTTGGGCATTCCGATTAATACTTTTTTGAGACTGTCAGCTAAAACTGGGGTAGATGTGGGTGTTCGTCCCCTAAGCACGCCTGTAGCCACAGCACTGAAGGCTGACGACTTCCTTCTTCAGGGTAAGGATAAATTCGATAAAAAAGACTTTCAAGGAGCTATTGCTGATTATACTCAAGCGATTCGTCTTAATCCCAATTATGTCGATGCCTATGCCTATAGGGGAGCAGTCCGCTTAGTGTTGGGAGATAAAAAGGGGGCTATTGAAGATGCTAACCAAGGTATTAAAATTGATCCCAACTCTGCCGATGCTTATGGAGTCAGGGGATTTTTTCGCTATCAATTGGAAGACAATAAGGGGTCGATTGAAGATTTCAACCAAGCTCTCAAAATTAATCCTAATGCTACTGGTGTCTACGAATACAGGGGATATGCCCGATATAAATTAGGAGACAACAAAGGGGCAATTGAAGATTTTAACCAAGCTCTCAAGATTGATCCTAATAATACTGATATCTACAACAATAGAGGATATGTTCGCTATAAATTAGGAGACAACAGAGGAGCAATTGAAGATTACAGTCAAGCCATTAAGATTAATCCCAAGTCAGCCATTGCCTACAACAACAGAGGATATGCTCGCTATAAATTAGGAGATAACAAAGGTGCAGTTGAAGATTACAATCAAGCTATTAAGATTAATCCCAATAATGCTAATGCCTACTACAACCGGGGAGAAACTCGCTATGAATTAGGAGATAAAAAAGGAGCAGTTGAAGATTACAGTCAAGCTATTAAGATTAATCCCAATAATGCTAATGCCTACAACAATCGAGGGTATGTACGCCGTGATTTGGGCGATAGCAAAGGGGCGATTGAAGATTTCAACCAAGCTCTCAAAATTAATCCCAAATTAGATACTGCCTACAACGGACGAGGATTAGCCCGTGGGCGGTTGGGAGATCAAAAAGGGGCAATTGAAGATTATAACCAAGCTATCAAAATTAATCCCAACTATGCCATTGCTTACAACAACCGAGGATATGCTCGTGCTGATTTGGGAGATCAAAAAGGGGCAATTGAAGATTATAACCAAGCTATCAAAATTAATCCTAACTTTGCCATTGCCTACTACGACCGAGGATATGCCCGCAGACGGTTGGGAGATAACAAGGGGGCAATTGAAGATTACAACCAAGCTATCAAAATTAATCCCAAGTTGGACGTTGCCTACAACGGAAGAGGATTAGCCCGTGCTGATTTCGGAGACAACAAAGGGGCAATTGAAGATTACAACCAAGCCATCAAAATTGATCCTAACTTTGCTACTGCCTACAACAACCGAGGGTATATCCGCAGACGGTTGGGAGATAACAAGGGGGCAATTGAAGATTACAACCAAGCTATCAAAATTGATCCTAACTCTGCTACTGCCTACTCCAATCGAGGATATGCTCGCTATGATTTAGGCGATAAGCAAGGTGCGATCGCGGATTTACAAAAAGCTGCTAGTCTCTATCTAGAACAAGGGAGAACAGATGATTATCAGGACACACTACAATCAATTAGACGGTTTCAACCACGCGAGTTGCAGTTTTAAGGCTAAAAACTGCAATTGACGTAGCTAGTAGGTTGGCTTGAGGAATGTTGGCGCAGCCTTCCCGCAGGTTAACCCAACATCATACGGACTTTGTGGGGTTTGGCTCTACATCAAATAGTGGTGCAGTGAAAATAAAGGCTGGTTAATTGGTAGATGTTTTTCAAGTCAAGCGATCGCTACTACGCTAAAGCCTATAATGATTCTAGAAACCAGAATTTGTTATTCAATTTGAAATGATTGAATCATTTTTTCTGCTATTGGCAAAAATTTATCATAATCATCTATCGCTGCTGTATAGGTAATGACATATGCCTGATCATTCTGTAAAGTCCAAATTTGCAGATGTTTTAACCTATTCTCTCCATTCTTACCAGTAAAAACTAATTGATTTGCGCGTTTATTTGCCAGAGTAGCTGTACTTGTATTCACAATATTAGCCTCTGATACAGTATTCTGGATTTCTTTAATAAAAACATCTTTAGATTCATCCAATGTTCCGGGAAAGTCGCCGACATTAATTGTCAGTTTCTCTTGGAATTTATCCACATCATTTTCTGGCGGTGATAAAAATGTCACTAATTCTTGGGTGAGAATATTTTGAATATCTTGTCTTTCCCAACCTTGAGGATATTTGATCTTTACCCCTGCATTGGCATTTTCATAACTCAATAAATTTTCTTTTGGAGTTATCGCTTGGAATAGCAGTAAAACCACAGGAATCATCGCAGCGATGAAGCCCACGCCTATCCAAATTTTCCAGGGAGGAGATTTGGGAAGTAGTTTTTGAATAGCTTGCAAAGCTTCATCGGCTGTTTGGTAGCGTTGACGAAAATCATAACGTACCATTTTATCTAAAACACTGGCTAATTTAGGACTGACTTTTGCTTGGTTATGCCAATCAATTTCTCCCGTCTTAGGGTGTATTGGTAGTCCTTGAATGCCAAAATTAGAGAAATTGGTGTCTGTCAAAGCTTGAATACCTATAATTCCGACTGCATAGATATCACTACTTAATTTTGGTACTTGATTAGCCTGTTCACTAGGCATATAACCAGGAGTACCAATAGCAACAGTCATGCTTGTTTGCCCCTGAATATTAGTCTTTTGAACGCTGATTTGTTTAACTGCTCCAAAGTCAATCAATACTATTTTGCCATCTGTATCTCTGCGTCGAATATTGGCAGGTTTAATATCTCGGTGAATTACATTTTGCTGATGTACAAATGCTAAAACTTCGAGAATATCTTTTAAAAGTTTGATGACCTCAGCCTCAGTCAATGGCTGTTTTAGAGGAGGTAATTCTTGGGAGAGGTCGTGACCAGTTATTAGTTCCTGAACTAAGTAAAATTCCTCATTTTCTGCAAAGTGAGCCAATAATTGGGGAATTTGGTCATGCTTGCCTAACTTCTCTAAAGTGGCTGCTTCTAAGTGAAACAACCGTTTAGCTTCCTGTAAGGTGTATGGATCGGTTGAGATTGGTTTAAAATGCTTAACAACGCATTGCGGATTCCCCGGCCGTTGTATATCTTGAGCTATGAAGGTTGTACTAAAACCCCCCCCTCCTAACTGAGTGAGAATTTGGTAGCGTCCACCTACTGTCTGACCCAGCATTAAATTTACCATTTCCCCTAAAAGTAATTTTACTCACTGACTCGTTAATCTTGATTTTTACACATAATCTAATTTGCGATGCTTAACCAAATCCGAAAAAAATGACTCTGCTTGCTTTCTCAAATGTAAAATACATTTTTGGAGGTGAGGGAGTATCGCAAATGTTTGATTCTTCTTCCTCTACTTCCCTGTCACCTGTTCCCTGTCACCTGTATTTCTAAGTAAATAATATAACAATTATCTTATGACTATTAGCCTGTGTATGATTGTGAAAAACGAAGCGACAGCATTGCCTAAATGCTTAAGCAGCGTTAAAAATATTGTAGATGAAATGGTAGTGGTGGATACAGGTTCTATTGATCGCACGCCTCAGATTGCCCAAGAATTTGGTGCGAAGGTGCATTATTTTGCCTGGTGTAATGACTTTAGTGCAGCTCGTAATGCGGCTTTAAAATATGTTACTGGTGATTGGGTTTTAGTTTTGGATGCGGATGAGACTTTGACACCAGCAATTGTGCCACAGATTAAGGATGCGATCGCACAAGATGAATATCTGTTAATTAATCTTGTGCGTCATGAAATCGATGCGGAACAATCTCCCTATTCTCTGGTGTCTCGTCTGTTTCGCAACCATCCAGATATTCGTTTTGACCGTCCCTATCATGCCTTAATCGATGATAGTATCTCAGCCATCCTGCAAAAAGACCCTAATTGGGAAATCGGTTATTTACCAGGGGTAGCGATTCTGCACTCAGGTTATCAAAAAAGCGCGATCGCTCAAAATGATAAACACGCTAAAGCCCAAGCTACAATGGAAGGCTTTTTGGCAACTCACCCCCATGATCCCTATGTTTGCAGTAAGTTGGGGGCTTTATATGTGGAAACTGGCAAAGTTAACCAAGGGATGGAATTATTAAAACGGGGTCTAAACTCGGCTCAGATAATTCGCCAGGATAACAAATATGAGGAAAATTACGAAATTTTATACGAACTATATTACCATTTAGGCATTGCTTTCAATCGTTTGAATAATCCTCAACAAGCGATTTCTCATTACCAAGCGGCGATTAAGTTACCTATTTACCCCATACTGAAGTTAGGCGCATACAATAATCTTGGTAACTTACTCAAAGAAAGCGGGGATATCAATGGTGCGAAAAAGGCTTACGAAACAGCATTAAATATTGACCCCTCTTTTGCTATTGGTTACTACAACTTGGGGATGATATTCAAAGGTTTGGGGATGTTTATCGATGCGATCGCAGCTTACCAAAAAGCGATTCGGTTCAAACCCAAATATGCAGAAGCTTATCAAAATTTAGCGGTAGTACAGTTAAAAGTAGGCAATGTACAAGCTAGTGTCACCGCTTTTAAAAATGCCATTCTCCTACATGAGCAAAACAACCCCCCAGAAGCAAATAGACTCCGCCAAGGGTTGCGGGAAATGGGATTGATGTAAGTAGGGCATAAAGCAAATTAATCTCAATAGGTATAGTTATAACTTGCCAATTATAGCCATATATAATTGTTACTGCGTAAGACTTTGATACAATTTATAGGTGTTTAAAAATTGACATTAAAAGTACACTTAAAAGTCACAGAGCTTAATGTCAAAAAATATCTATGACTTACGATAACCGTGCCGAAGTAAGAAAAGTTTTAATTATTACCCTATTTCTCAACTTGTTTGTGCTGGGATTAAAAGCCTTTGTCGGGTATTTAACAGGTTCTCTCAGTTTATTGGCTGATGCTTTGCATAGTGTGACAGATAGTGCCAACAACATTTTAGGACTAGTTGCTAGTCAATTTTCTTCTCCCTACCCTGATCGCGAGCATCCCTATGGACACCACAAATTTGAAGCTGTGGGAGCATTAGGAATCGCTGCGTTTCTAGGGATTGCTTGCTTTGAAATTCTCCAAAGTGCAATTGAGCGTATTTTTAAAGGTGGCGCACCTGTGAGAATCTCTGCACCTGAATTGTGGATACTGCTACTTGTTTTGGGTGTGAATATCTTTGTGGCGTTTTATGAGCGCAATGTGGGTAAGCGCGTCGGTAGCCAAATTTTAATCGCTGATGCTACCCATACCATGAGTGATGTCTGGGTGACAATCTCAGTCATTGGTGGTTTGATTGGGGTTTGGTTTGGTTATCAATGGTTAGATATTTTATTAGCTTTTCCTGTGGCTTTGCTGGTTTTTTGGAGTGGTTGGTCAGTTTTAAAAGAAAGTTTACCTTGGTTAGTGGATCAAATGGCGATCGCACCTGAGGCAATCCACGCCATTGCTACTTCTGTCCCTGGGGTAATTAATTGTCATGATATCGCCTCACGCGGCGTTTTAGGTCGTCAAGTATTCATTGAAATGCACTTAATTGTCAATGCGCCAGATGTAGAAACGGCTCATCGCATCACTGAAGAAGTAGAACGTCAACTAGAGACACGCTTTACCCCAGTCAGAATTTTAATTCACGTCGAGCCACCAACATATGAATCGGAACAAATTAGTTTTGATTCAGGAGAAAGATAGGGGTTTAGGGACTGGAAGCTAGAAAGAAGTAGGCGAAAGAAGAGGAAAATTCATCACTAGTTTACAAAATTTAACTTTTTAAAAGTTAGCATAAACAGAGATTTAATTGTAAATACAGGTATTTTTAACTTACTCCTGTAGTCAGCTATTAGTCATGAGCGCAGATGAAATTAATCACATCTGTATTAGTTTTTATGCTGTGCTTGTAGACTGTTGTGAATCACAGAACCCTACTCTGCTTTGATCAAATCAATCTAGTAACGAAATCAACAGTATATTAGAGTCAGTCTCATATTAAGTCATCATCATGAGGGCTAAAAAGTGAACACTGGCAATACTGATACAACATTTGAAGTTGACCTCAGTAACTGTAATAAAGAACCAATTCATATTCCTGGTTCTATTCAACCTCATGGAGTTATTTTAGCTTTACATTCAGCAGAATTAACTATTTTACAAGTTAGTGATAATACATTTAGCTTTTTTGGTATACATCCAGAAAACTTAATTAATCAAAACTTAGATATTTTATTGGGAAAAGAACAAATAAATCTATTAAAAGATTGTCTAAAAAACACTGATTTACCAATTGTTAATCCCATAGAATTTTGTATTAAATTACATGATAGAAGTATAAATTTTGATGGTATTATTCACCGTTCTAACGGGTTTATTATCCTAGAGCTAGAACCAATTTTATCAGAAAAAAATCATGCTTTTTTTAATTTTTACCACTTGGTAAAACTAGCAATGCTAAAATTACAAGCGGCGACAAATGTCTCTGAACTTAGCCAAATTTTAGCAAAAGAAGTAAAAAGAATTACTGGCTTTGATAGAGTGATGGTCTATCGCTTCGATAAAAATTGGAATGGGACAGTGATTGCTGAAGAAAAACCGGAATATCTCACATCATACTTAGGTTTATGTTACCCAGCTTCTGATATTCCTCAACAAGCTAGAAAGCTCTACACTGAAAACTGGCTTAGACTAATACCTAATGTTAACTATCAAGCAGCAACAATTATACCAACAAATAATCCTGTTAATAATCAGCCTCTCAATTTAAGTAGTTCAGTATTGCGGAGTGTTTCACCATTACACATAGAATATATGCAGAACATGGGAGTGACTGCTTCTATGTCTATTTCTATTATCAAAAATAAACAACTGTGGGGATTAATTTCCTGCCATCATCAGTCACCTAAATATGTCCCCTATGAAATTCGTAGTGCGTGCGAATTTTTAGGACAAATGACTTCTCTAGAAATGAGTGTAAAAGAAGATAGTGAAAACACAGAATCCAAAATAAAAGTTAAATCTGTGCATGGCAAGTTAATAGAATATATGTCGCTAGATAATAATTTTATTGATGCGTTAATTAAGCATCAGCCGAATATACTGCACTTAGTAAATGCAGCAGGTGCTGCTGTCTGTTTTAATGATCAATATCATATTATTGGTAAGACTCCAACAACTCAAGATATTCATAATTTAGTAAATTGGATTAGTCAAAATCTGCATGAAGAGATTTTCTATACTGATTCTCTAGCAAAAATTTATCCGGAAGCTGAAAAACTGCGGAATGTCGCTAGTGGTTTGATGATACTTTCTATTTCTAAAAGTCAAAAAAACTATATTTTGTGGTTTCGTCCAGAGGTAGTGCAGACCGTAAATTGGGGAGGTAATCCTCATAAACCTGTCGAGGTAGTAGCTAACGGAAGTGTGCGCCTATCACCACGAAAATCTTTTGATTTATGGAAAGAAACAGTCCTTCTCCAATCCCTACCTTGGAAATCTTATGAAGTCAATGCAGCCATAGAATTACGAAGTGCAATTATCAGTGTGGTGCTGCGAAAGGCTGATGAATTAGCTCAATTGAATATAGAACTAGAACGGAGCAATAAAGAATTAGATGCTTTTGCTTATATTGCATCTCACGATTTAAAAGAACCACTGCGCGGGATTCACAATTACTCTAACTTCTTAATCGAAGACTATGGTGAAATTATCGATGCCGAAGGTAAAGAGAAGTTAATGACTCTCATTCGTCTTACCCAACGGATGGAGGATTTAATTGATTCACTCTTGCATTTTTCTCGGTTAGGAAGAGTGGATCTTTCGATGCAACCGACTAACCTGAATGATTTGGTACATCGGATTTTAGATATGTTAAACCTACGCATTCAGGAATCAGGCGTAGAAATCCGTATTCCCAGACCACTACCAACAGTGTATGGCGATCGCGTCCAATTAGGCGAAGTCTTTAGCAACCTCATCGCCAACGCCATTAAATACAACGACAAGCCCAACAAATGGATTGAAATTGGCTACTTGGATAATGTACCACGACCAATCACATTCTACGTCCAAGACAACGGCATAGGCATTAAGGAGAAACATTTTGACTCAGTTTTTCGCATTTTCAAACGACTACACAGCCCCAGCAAATACGGAGGTGGTACAGGTGCAGGACTCACTATTGTTAAAAAAATTGTGGAACGGCATGGCGGTACAATTTGGCTAGAGTCAACCTATGGTAAAGGCAGCACGTTCTATTTCACATTACAAGAAACAGAGTAAAAAATTCACAATGGGTATTACTCATTACTCATTACTCAATTGGGTATTGAGCATTCATTGGTTTTTGCCTCCCCTGCTTCCCCTGTCCTCTATCCCCTGTCACCTGTCACCTATCACTACACTCCTTCTTCATGATTGGCAACATCACCCAACCTTTACTAGTAATTGAAGACAGCGATGAAGATTTTGAAGCTTTGCGGCGATTCATTCAAAAAGAAGTCATATTAAACCCTGTGTTTCGTTGTGTAGATGGTGATGAAGCCCTAGATTTTCTCTACCATAACGGAGCTTATAGTGATTCTCAAATTGCCCCACGGCCATCAATTATTTTGTTGGATCTCAATTTGCCAGGTACTGATGGGCGAGAAATTATAGCCCAACTTAAACAAGATCCAGACCTCAAATCTATTCCTATAGTTGTATTTACTACTTCTTCTAACCCCAAGGATATTGAAATATGTTATCAATACTGCGTTGCTAGCTATATCTTAAAACCAATTGATATCAATCGATTAGTAATAACAATTCACAGCTTTTTAACCTACTGGTTAGATATTGTGATTCTTCCTGATGCTGTTAGCAAATAGTCATGGCAGAACCGCTAACTATTTTAATTATTGATGATTGTCCTGAAGACCGTCAGGTTTATCGTCGTTATCTCCAGCAAGATCAAGAGCAATGCTACCAAATTTTAGAACAAGAATCAGGTGAAGACGCATTGGCATTATGTCAAAAATTACAACCTGACGGGATTTTATTAGACTTTTTATTACCCGATTTGGATGGGCTGGAATTTTTAGCAGAACTGAAAACACTAACCCAGGACAAGATGCCTGCTGTAGTGATGTTAACAGGCTACGGTAATGAGGCGATCGCAGTCCAAGCTATGAAAAGTGGTGTTCATGACTATCTCGTTAAAGGACAGACTACGGGTGAACGTTTGCGTTTAACTGTCTACTCAGCCATCAAAAAAGCCCAGTTAAGTGCTGAGTTGCGCCGGAGTGAGGAACGGTTACGGGAATCGCAAAAACTGATCGAACGCATCGCCGAAACAACACCGGGAATTTTGTATGTTCACGATTTGGTAGAAGGGCAAAATGTTTATCTCAACGGACAGGTAACAAACTTACTTGGTTATACTCCCGAACAAATTCAAACTTTGGGACAAGAATTTTTATCTCAATTCATGCACCCTGACGATTTTGCTCAACTTCCCAGTGTCTTCCAAAGATTTGATTCGGCTAAGGATGGTGAAGTTTTAGAACATGAATACCGAATGCTACACGCCGACGGTAAATGGCGATGGTTTTGTAGTCGCAACTCTATATTTGCTAGGAATGCTGACGGTTCACCATATCAAATAGTTGGCACAGCCTTTGACATCACAGATCGTAAGCAAACAGAACAAGAATTACGGGATAGTGAACAACGCTACCGCTATTTATCAAATGCTGTACCTCATCTGGTTTGGATTACAAATGCTCAGGGAGGATGTGAACATTTCAATCAACGCTGGTACGATTTCACTGGTAGAACCGTTGAGCAATCACTGGGATTTGGTTGGTCAGAAGTTGTACATCCAGATGACATCTCAGCCGTGATGCAGGAATGGATAAAAGCTATAAGAACCGGAGAACCTTATGAACAGGAAATTAGATATCAAAAATATGACGGTAGCTATCGCTGGCATTTAGCACGAGCCGTACCCATTCCAGATGAGCAAGGACAGATTGTACAGTGGTTTGGAACAAGTACAGATATTGATGATTACAAACAATTAGAAGCGGAACGCAACCGACTTTTACAACTAGAAAAAGCAGCTCGGACTGAAGCTGAAGCAGCCAACCAAGCTAAAGATGAGTTTGTGGCTATGGTATCTCATGATTTGCGATCGCCACTCAATGCTATTCTCGGCTGGGCGCAACTTTTAAGAACTCGGAAATTTGATCAGACTAATTTTATCCGTGCGGTAGAAACTATTGAACACAATGCTAGATTCCAATCAAAACTCCTAGAAGACTTGCTGGATATATCGCGTATCCTGCGGAGCAAATTAAAATTAGAACTCAACCAAGTTAATCTAGCCGCAATTATCGGTGTAGCTATAGAGACAGCTTACCCCTCAGCCAAAGCGAAAAATATCATTCTAGAATCTAGAATAGATCAATCAATTCCCACGATTACTGGCGATATCAACCGTTTACTACAGGTGTTAGGTAATTTACTCTCCAACGCCATTAAGTTCACGCATCCAGGGGGAAAAGTATTAGTACAGCTATTAGAAAAAAATTCTCAAGCCCAAATTACAGTGACAGACACAGGCATAGGCATTAGCCCAGAGTTTTTACCCCACGTTTTTAAACGTTATCATCAGGCAGATCACCATTATACACAAGGGGGCTTAGGATTAGGTTTAGCGATCGCTCGTCATCTAGTAGAATTGCATGACGGGACAATTGACGTTACTAGCCCAGGCGAAGGACAAGGTGCTACTTTCACAATTCATCTACCATTACCAAATGAACTTTGTATGAACCTTGGTTAAATATACGAATCCGGTTGAATTTTTGGACAAAATCAAGTCTTGATACTAAGTAGCTAAATATCTCCATGTAGAGACGCAATTTATCGTGTCTGATAATACCAATATTTTACACAAATAAACCTTAAATAAACCCTATTAATTCATAGCAAAAAAAAGTAGAGACGTTGTATTTCTACTTCTCTACTTCTCTACTTTTTTACGAATTACGAATTACGAATTACGAATTACGAATTATCTTATTCCCACTCAATAGTTCCAGGTGGCTTAGAGGTAATATCAAACACCACGCGATTCACGCCTTTTACCTCATTGACAATGCGGTTAGAAATCACTTCCAGCACATCGTAAGGGACACGCGCCCAATCTGCCGTCATGCCATCTTCACTCTTGACAATCCGTAATACAATCGGGTAAGCATAGGTGCGTTGATCACCCATTACCCCAACACTACGGATTGGTAACAACACAGCAAATGCTTGCCAGTATTCATGATACAAGCCACGTTGATTGATTTCTTGCCGCACAATCAAATCAGCATCACGTAAAATATTTAACCGTTCGGCTGTGACTTCACCCAAGATGCGAATTGCTAAACCAGGGCCGGGGAAGGGTTGACGTTGGACGATTTCTTCCGGTAAACCAATAGAACGTCCTAATTTGCGGACTTCATCTTTAAATAGTTTCCGCAGGGGTTCTACCAACTTGAACCTTAAATCTTTGGGTAAACCACCAACATTGTGATGGCTCTTGATTTTGACTGCGACCCGTTCCCCTGTTTTGGGATCAACGTTAGTATCAGCAGATTCGATCACATCAGGGTAAAGAGTCCCTTGAGCCAGATAGTCGAAGGGGCCAAAATGTTTAGATGCTTCTTCAAATACCTGAATAAATTCATGTCCAATGCGACGGCGTTTTTCTTCTGGGTCTGTAACTCCAGCCATTTTTTCGAGAAAGCGATCGCGAGCTTCAACATATTCTACAGGAATATGAAACTGTTCTTGGAATAACTTTACTAACCTTTCCGGCTCATACTTCCGCATAAAGCCTTGATCGATAAATACACAGGTGAGTTGTTCACCAATAGCTTTATACAGCAAGAAAGCCAACGTGGAAGAATCAACTCCCCCAGATAAAGCTAACAGTACCCGCTTATTGCCAACTTTCGCCCGAATTTCCCGAATTGCTTCTTCTACAAAGGCGGCTGTTGTCCAAGTGGGTTCACACTCGCAGATGTGATAAACAAAATTACGAATTAATGCTAAACCACCAATGGAATGTACAACTTCAGGATGGAACTGTACACCGTAAAGTTTTTTGTCGTGGTCAGCGACAGCAGCGCAGGGAGTATTTTCTGTATGGGCTAAAACTTCAAACCCTGGGGGCATTTTTGTGACTGAGTCACCGTGACTCATCCACATAGTAGTGCCATCTTCGACGTTAGTTAATAAGTCTGTAGGGTCATCAATGTATAGTGATGCTTTGCCGTATTCACCCCTGTCCGCTTGGGCTACTTCCCCACCGAGTTGATTTACCATCAACTGCATACCGTAGCAGACACCCAAGATGGGAACTCCCAAATTCCAGATTTCTGGGTCACAATGGGGTGCGCCATCACTATAAACTGAGTTGGGGCCGCCAGAGAGAATAATGCCTTTAGGACTTAGTTTTCGTAAATGTTCAGCTGGGGTGCGATAAGACAAAACTTCAGAGTATACTTGAGTCTCGCGGATGCGTCGGGCAATTAGTTCCGAATACTGAGAGCCAAAGTCTAAAATGACGATAATTTGACGCTCAAGCCGCCCAAACTCTTCTACTGCTTGAGGGGCTTGTTCGGTTGGTAGAGTCACCACTGTATTCATAATCGGGGAAGTGCGGTTTAGATGTAGATGATTGCTCTGTGTGTCAGAATATACAGCTTTGCTGCCTGGTTTGTCAGCAAATACTAGATTAGACAATTAAAAACGCCTGTAAGAAGCGTTTGCTAGGCCGATGTGGCAAGGTATTAAAACGTTAAATTACCCTAGGGTGGCTACTGAAAAAATTATTTATTTGGATTATTTATGATTATTCATAATAAATTAACATAAATTTCCAATTAAGTTACAAGCAGTTTTGCTCTTCACAATAATTTTGCGATCGCGATCAAAGAGAATTGATCCACAAACTGTAGTTAAAATCTCTCTATTACTATGGCTGTGGAGATATTCTTGGCAACGGGCATCAATAGTTTCGGCGATCGCACTGTAAACTTGATTTACCCAATCACTACCTGTAGCAATATCTAACGCTCTTAAGTGTTTAAGTGCGGCTTCAGCCGTCGGGCTGTGAAATACTACTTCTATATCTTGTTTGTTTAAACCTGCCAAAGCACAGTGGGTAGTTAAAACTTCCCGTCGCCCATCAGCTAGGTGATGATGGGTATGAAAAATCCCACCAGCCAGCTTCATCAACTTCCCATGATAGCCAAACAATAAGATTTCTTTAACACCCAAAAGTTCTGCTTCCACTAACATTGGCCCCAACCAATTAGCAGTTTTTACTAGTTTCTCAGGGTTAATACCGATTTTTGGGGCTAAATCTAAGCCGTTCTCGCCGATGCAAAATACCAAACTTGAAAACTGACTAGCTTTTTGTTGTAATTCAGTGCGAAAAGTATTTAACTGCTCAGGTGTACTTAAAGGTTGAGAAATACCTGATGTTCCCAATAAAGAGAGTCCCTCCACAACACCAAAGGCAGCATTAGAAGTTCGAGTAGCGAGCGATCGCCCCTCTGGTAAGATAATTGTCACCGTGATTTTTTCCGATGTTGCTAGTAGTCGAGACAAGTTCTCTTGCAACAGCCTCCGAGCATAACCATAAATCGCTGGGTTATTGTCAGCATTAATTTGCTTACCAATTCCCTCCCCACCGTGAATAGTCACTTGCTCATCCCCCACCCCTCCCCACTCAACCAGCGTCCAAACCGGGGTATTTTTGGTTAAATCCAGATTATCACCGGGATCAGAGCGAGTAATTGCCAACGCCATATTCTCTGATAATCCGGCTACCTGTTCTATCGGGATTTCGGCTATTTGTGCAGGTGTAATCAAGTCTACTGTTGCCACTAGTAAAGGTTGACGGTGGCGTAAGCAATGTAAAGCAGCCACAGCAGCAGCACAGGCAAAAACAGGTAAGGTGTATCCACTACGAGTCAAGTCGCTTCGCTCCAATTCAAAATTCAAAATACCCTATCGGGTTCTCTACGTTCCCTGCGGGACGCTTCGCGAACGCGGAGCGTGTCGTAGACAGAGGCTAACACCAACGCGGTAGCGTTCCGTAAGGAAAGCAAGCTACAAAATTCAAAACAGGTCATTAATCAGATTGGGCATTGTATTTTTCTCCCCCTGCTTTCCTGTCACC
>NZ_JAYGGZ010000048.1:29325-56884 GCF_034931465.1 Anabaena sp. UHCC 0399
CCTGTCACCTACCCCTACACCCCCACTTCCGCCAGAATAGCCTGCATAGCTTCCCAAGAAATTTGTCTTTCGATATAACGGGGAGTTTCAGGATTATAAGGGCTAGCTATGCGGTCAATGCTAATAATTTTTGCTTCATCTGGGATCACTGGGATTTCGGGATCAAATGCCGTAGGGAGCATTAAAGAACTGGAAAAACCTTTGAAAATCGCTACCTTATCTTGCTCATCAGCGATTTCTACCGTTACCAGTAAGACTTCTTGAGGACGTTTGAGGGTGTATTGTTCTAGTCGCTTGCCAATGGAACTCATTTTGAAAAATAGGAATTTCTTTTTCCGTACCGGATGTTGGGGCTTCTCTACAAGATGCTACGAGTAGCATTTTTCCCTGGAAGGGTACAAACCTTTTGTGCTGTTAGCGGTAGCAGGGCTTTGAACGGCGCACAATTAATTTTACTGTTCCACTGTTCTACTGTTCTACTCCTGACTCAGCACTCAGCACTCCTGACTCAGCACTCAGCACTGTCTACTGTTGCGTAGCCGAGCGTCCCTGCTTGCCCAGCTTTACCAGAACAAAGTAGCTTAAGTAAACCACGTAAATTATTAAACCAACTATGCCCAGAAACCCTAGCATTGCGTGTTTACTATTGTGATGGAAATACTCTTTAAATAGTAATGGGGCTTCAAACCAGACGAGACACTCAGGAGTTTTGATGGCATTGCTAGAAAAAGCACAACCCAAAAAAGGTACGAACGCTATTGCGCCTAACAAGCAATATAAGGTTACAGCCCATCGCCAAGAGGTAAAAGTTAGCTTTAAAGGGGTACTTGGCAAATATTCAATTTCATCATTGAGATCCACCCAAAACCACAGCGAAATCGGAATGAGAATTAATCCTATCAACCCCGAAATAAAGCTAACTTGGTACTGGGCAATCATCAAATAAGCTGTAATGACAAGGAGACTGGAGACTCGCCAGTAAATCATTAACAGTCTTTGTATCCCTTCTACTTTTTGGACATAAGCCCAAGTCAAGAGAATTAAGGGAATCATCACTAAAAATAATAGTGCCAGTCGGTAGTCAATCCAGACTAACTGGCGAAACCAAACGTTATTTTGCATATTTCACGTCAAACGCTCAATAATCAATTAGATTGCATTAACTATATTCATAATTGGCAATGGGGCATTGGGAATTTATTTTCCCCTACTTCCCTACTTTCTGCTCTCTGCTAGTCTTTACCCATTTTCAAGAAAGCTGATGGAGAAAAAACAAGCAACTCACAGAGTTATGAGATTGACTACAAAAATTTGCTTTTTTGCTCCGCAATGCGATCGCTAACAGCAAGCTATGCGAACCCTATTGCTAATTTTCGCAAAAAGTCGTGTCCACAACTTCTGGTTGCTTGTCTCTCAGGTCAAAAATGCCAGACTTAATTTTTATTCGTCGTAAAGTCTGCACTCAGCTGCATCTGGGTTGTCATCGCAGTACTGTTCTAGAGAATTTTTCTTTTTATCTTGGCGTTGGTGGGAGGCTTCAGCTTGTAATTCTTCCACTGCATCCCAAGCGGCGGCGCACTCGGCCGAGCTACCACCTGAAATATCACAAACAGCACGAGCTTGTTCTACTTCGTCTTGAATTTGATCTTGAATGTTTTTGGCTTGAGTATCAGTCATTGTTTTCGTCTCGTTGTGTGATGTTAGTACCAGTATAGAAAAGTTGCAAAAATTGATATTTTTGTGTTCTATCGATCACCATTGTACCCAATTAACTGATGCAGCTAATTTTGTAGCTATGATGTATCGATAACAATTACAACAATCTGTGAAATATATCCCAGATTCCCATTTATCTTTTAAGATTTTATAGATCGGCACTACAAAAATCCAACAATACACTATTATTTAAGTGAATGTAAGCAGACATCCTATACCCAAAAAACTGGGTGGATTAGCCCCGCAGTCAAGATAAATATTTTAATTTCCATTTAGATACCCACAGTCCAAGTCGCAAAAAGACGAAATAAAAACTTCCCCAGTCCCCAGTCCCCAGTCCCCAGTTATTTAATTTTGAATTTTGAATTTTGAATTGATTTGTCCCCACTCGCCAACCTCTATTCTTAATCTAGGATAAACAACTAAAAACCACTGGCCACAAAAGAAACAGTAGCCCAAAACACATGGCAGATCAAATGCAATGGGCAAATGCCCTATCAACTCGTCCTTCCCTAGAAGCAGCTATAGCAGATGTGGTAGAACAGACTGTCTCATCGTTAACAGCACCTGCGGATTTAGGGTTAGTGTTCATTTCGTCTGCGTTTGCTAGTGAATATTCTAGAGTTTTACCTTTGTTGGCAGAAAAATTGTCTGTACCTGTCCTAATTGGTTGTAGCGGAGGCGGTGTAATTGGTACTACCCTTGGTGGACAAACCCAAGAATTAGAAGCCGAAGCAGCTTTGAGCTTAACTTTGGCTCACCTACCAGGGGTAGATTTGCAAGTCTTTCATATTGTGGCTGAAGATTTACCTGACTTGGATAGTTCTCCAGATGCTTGGGTGAATTTGATTGGTGTACCATCATCGCCAACACCCCAGTTTATTTTGCTTTCTAGTGCTTTTTCTTCAGGGGTTAACGATTTATTACAGGGTTTGGATTTTGCTTATCCTGGTTCGGTGATTGTGGGTGGACAAGCGAGTGCTGGGGGTTTTGCTGGTCGTTTGGCGTTGTTTGCCAATGATACCTCTGGTGAAATCCAACAAAGCTTATACCGTGAAGGGACAGTGGGTTTAGCGTTAAGTGGCAACATTGTTTTAGAAACGATTGTGGCACAAGGATGTAAACCGATCGGTAAGCCACTGCAAATCACCAAAGCTGAACGTAATATTATTTTGGAAATAGATGAGCAAGTACCTTTGATGGTGCTGCGAGATTTGATTTCTAGCCTGAGTGAACAGGAACGCGGTTTAGCACAGCATTCGCTGTTTGTCGGTGTGGCGATGGATGAATTTAAACTGTCTTTACAGCCGGGTGACTTTTTAATTCGTACTATCTTAGGAGTCGATCCATCTGGAGGCGCGATCGCAATTGGTGATCTTGTTCGTCCTGGTCAACGTCTGCAATTCCACCTGCGAGATGCTCAGGCCTCTGCCGAAGATTTAGAATTTCTCTTAGAGCGGTATCAACAACAATCAAGATTAGATAATACTGCTGTTGGTGCTTTAATGTTTGCCTGTGTAGGCCGTGGTGAAGGATTGTACGGTAAACCCAATTTTGATTCTGAGTTATTTCGGCGTTATGTTCCAGATATCCCCATCGGGGGCTTTTTCTGTGGTGGAGAAATTGGCCCTATTGGTGATCGAACTTTTTTACACGGTTACACCTCAGTCTTTGGAATTTGCCGACAAAGTGAGTGCTGAGTGCTGAGTGCTGAGTGCTGAGTGCTGAGTGCTGAGTTGGGAGTTTCAAAACTCACAACTTAATACTCTATTTACAGACGCGATGAATCGCGTCTTTACTTAGGACTCAAAACTCAGGACTTTTTTCTAACAATAAGGTACTGTTATTATCAATAAAACTGGGAGTACCAGTGTGAGCGATCGCACTATACGTCTGAATGTAATGGCGCACTTTTTGGGGAAAATGAGGATAATCTAACAAAGCATCTCCATCGGCAATAGTTGCCCAAAAATCACGCAAACTGGGAGCTAGTTCTTGTGCCTGGTTTATGGGTAAATTTAATGGCGGTAGGCTAAGTAATTTAACTAGAAATGGAAAAGAGCGATCGCCCATCCATTGCTTTGATGAATGCTGCAAGTTAGGAAAATCAGGTACTGACTCTACACGATGAGACAGGATTTGCAGCCATTCTTTTCCTTGTTGATCTCGATGAAACTCTAAAACTCGATAAGGATGAGGATAGCTGACTAAAGAACCAGTGGTAATATCATATACACCTTCATCACAGGCAACATCTTGAACGTGTAAATGACCTGTAAAGACTAGCCTGACTCCATAACGTCGTAGTAAGTACAATAATTCCGGGGCATTTGCCAACATATAACGATTTGCCATAGGATGGCGGGATTGATGGGGTAAATGCTCCACTACGTTGTGATGCACCATCACTAACACTAGTTCATCTACTGCTGCGGCTAGTACCTCTTCTAACCATCTCATCTGTTGGGCATCTAAACGTCCTATCTGCTCACCCTGTTCATTAAAACAGTTAGAATTTAAACCAATTAACCGCACCCCCGGTAATAATTGCTGTGTGTAATAAAGTTGATTAGTATTTCCATAGCCAAAGTTGCGGTAATAACTGGGAAAATCAGCACAGGCTATTGATTGCTGATTAGCCATCAACACAGGAACATCGTGATTACCAGGTACAACATATGCAGGAAAAGGTAATTTAGATAACCTTTCTTGTAACCAAATATGATTTTCTGGTTCACCGTGTTGTGTTAAATCTCCTGGCAGTAAAATAAAATCTAAATCAAGTTCTTTTAAATGTTCAATAGCACTTTCAAAAGCAGAAATACTCACTTCCACTAGATGAAACCGACTAGGATGATCCCAGATGGTATGAGGAAGAGCGATGTGTAAGTCGCTAACTACAGCAAAGCGAAAATTTAGCACCATTGATTTCAAAAAATTATTAAAAACGGTAGTTTAAGGCACACTTTTAAAAAAAGTATAACCCCTCCTTTGTCAAGCTGCTGAGGATTGCTTATACTTAACATTTATACATATGGGGAATGGTGGTAATAAAACAGGGGAAGCAGGGGAGGAAAAAACCAATGAATGCCAAATACCCAATTGACTAATTACTAATGACTAAATTATTAGGAGTATAAATTTTGCCATTTATCCGCGTCCGTCAACACGTTAATCCCCTAGCGAAGAAGTATCAACAACCTGTAAATCCTATAGAGTGGGAAAAAATTTATGCTAATTTACACCAGCCGCTACATTTAGATATTGGCTGTGCTAGGGGAAGATTCGTATCACAAATGGCGCAGATAGAACCACATTGGAATTTTCTTGGTTTAGAAATTCGCGAACCCCTAGTCATAGAAGCTAATAAGTTATGTTCTGAGCTAGGTTTAACAAATCTCCATTACGTGTTTTGTAATGCGAATAACTCATTAAAAGTGTTGTTATCTTCTCTACCCCCAGGTATTTTACAGCGAGTTACTATTCAATTTCCCGATCCTTGGTTTAAGACTCGCCACGCTAAACGCCGTGTAGTACAACCAGAATTAGTAGCAGAATTAGCTAATTATTTGCCTGTTGGGGGAGTGGTATTTCTGCAATCAGATATGGAATTTATCGCAGTAGAAATGCGCGATCGCTTTGCAGAAAGCCCCCATTTCCAAAGAATCGGTATAGGAGAATGGCTAGAAGAAAACCCCCTATTAGTCCCAACAGAAAGAGAAGTTTCAACGCAAAATAGGGGTGAACCTGTTTATCGAGCTTTGTTTGAAAGAGTGGTGAGTTATGACTGAGATAGCGTGGTTAATGTTCTAAATTCTTCATTATCTGCAATCTCATCAAAATCTATATCATTTGCAGCATCTTCTTGATATCTAGGGTTAAGATTAATGGCTTGTTGCAGATTGTCTAAAGCTAAATTTACCTGTTTTTGCAGTGCATAACAAGCAGCTTTATTATAGTAAGCACTGGCATAGTCTGGTTTAATTGCTAAAGCCTTGTCAAAAGAACTGATTGCTTCTTCATCCTGTCCTAACCTAACAAGAGTATAACCGCGTTTATCCCAAACTTTTGGGGAATCCGCTTGGAACTTTAATGCTTGGTCAAAAGAAGTAATTGCTTCTTCATATTGTTCTAATTCTATCAAAGCTAAACCGCTATTCATCCAGGCAATGGCATCTTCTGGGTTAATTTGAGTGGCTTGGTCAAAAGATTTAAAAGCATCTTGATGTTGCTGTAAATAACCGAATGCAACACCACGATCGCACCATGCTTGATGATAATCTGGTTGAATTTTGATCGCTCGATTATACGAAGCGATCGCTTGTTTATAACGTTTCAACCTGGCGAAAGTAATGCCACACTTAAACCATAGTACAGCATCATCAGGGTTGATTTTCACCGCTTGCTCGTAAGCTGCGATCGCTTCTTCGTAACTTTTTTGTGAAAATAAATTATTTCCCTGCTCTATATAATCATCAGCAGTTAATTTTGTCTGCTCATTTTCTCTTGCTGGCTGAGGTGCTGGGGTTGCTTCTTCTATTGTAATTACTGCGGGTTCAACTTCGGCAAATTCCTTTAAGATTACATCTTTACGCTGTTGAGCATCTAATTGCAATTCAGATAGTTGTGAGACAAACTCTGTTTCTAGTTTTTCCAGCTTTTCTAAGATCAAGAGTTTTTGTTGTTGAGCATTTAATTGTAATTCTGAAAATTGCGAAACAAACTCCGAACCTGATTTTTCTAACCCCTCCATAATTTGCTCTTTGCGGTTTCGAGCATCTAATTGTAACTCAACTAGCTTAGATGCAAACTCCGATTGTAATTTTCTTAATTCCTGTTGAATATATAACTGTGATTCAGATATTTGCGCTTTGAATAAATTTTCTAATTCTTGTATATTTTGTAAGACACTATCTTTTTGGTTATGGACTTCTGCATGGGAGTTAGATAATTGCTGTGCATACTCTGCTTGTAATTTTGTTAAATTCTCTAACAAAATATCTTTGTGTCCTTGAGTATCAGCTTCCAATCCTGAAACCTGAGATTGGAATTGACTTTCTATCGCTTGGAGATTTTCTAATTTAATATCTTTTTGCTGCTGGACATATTCTTGTAATGTAGATAACTGCACACTAAATTCTGACTGTAAGTTAGTTAAACTTACAATGATTTTATGTTGATGCTGCTGAGTATCAGTGTATAAATTTCTTATTTGATTATTAAATTCTAGCTGGGATTCTTCTAAATCTTCTACAACTAAGTTTTTGTGATTTGTAGCATTTTTTTGTAATTCTCCCAGTTGATGTACTATCTCTGATTCAGTCTTGTCTATATTTTCCAGAGTTATATCTTTTTTCTGTTGTGTATCTAACTCTAATTGAGATAGTTGGCTAGAAAACTCAGCTAATAAATGCTCAATTTTTTGCTGAAAATTTGTAACTTCTGTTGATAGTTTAGTTAAGTTATCTGTCTTAACTTGCAATATCTCTGATGTTACAAAAGATAAATTATCGTGTTCAGTTTTGATTTTTTGTTGTAAATTTTCAGCTTCCCTTTCTAAAGCGCGAGTAATCCCTTTAGCTTCTTGAATGAGATTTTCTGCATCTTGCTTGACTAGAGTTAGTTGTGCTTCGAGTTTTTCCACTCCTTGTAACTGTGACATCGCTCTATCTACAATTTCACGAATAGCTACCCGTCGCAGTAGCCAAAATAAAGTAATAATCGCTACGGGAAATAAACTTAAGATAACTAACCAAATATTCAGCAAAACAGTTGTACGATTAAAGGCTCGCTCAAAATCAGTTTGTATTTGTTCTAAAATCCGCTTTTCTGTTTGCAGTTGAGCTAATGCTTCCCCTTGTTGATTAGGTATCGCTTGGGCGGTAATGTGTTGGGGGGAAGGGGATGGTGTAGTTTGTCCATTGCTAATCTCAGCAGACAGCAGCAAGGGGGAAAAGACGATGGTGCTTTTCAAAAGTAAGGATAAAACAAATTGGTTCTTGCTCTTCACTCTAGTTACCTTCCTTGAATGAAAACCGCTACTTTTAGTGTAGTGGTTTAGCATCAGGTGTTTATGATCGTGATGATTTTGTGCCGATGCTCCGCCCCGCCGGAGGCTTTGGCGTAGTCTCTCGTAGAGATGGTCTATGACCGACCGCGTACTCAACTAACTTGTTAAAAAGCAGATTAGCCACCTTAGCCATCAGCTTACCTTGTAGGCGTTTACCATTGAGCAACTGTCGGACGGAATCGTCGGTAAAGTCCTTCAACTTAGTACGGTACTCAAAAATGGCGGCGGCGGTGTTACCATCAACTAGAAATGTTTTAAACGGATAAATCCGATCAAGCAGCCTAGCTCGTACCCGCAAGCCAAAACCAAACTGACTAAAAATGTGGTTGTAAGGTTTGGAGCATTCATGATCAAGGATGGTTAGAATTTCCAGCCAAGTCGCTGCTCAGTTAAATTAATGTCACATAACCCAATACGGTTCAGTTAAGAATAATTGGTCTTTAAAGCGCGATAAATCTTGTCTCTACATGAGGATTTTGGGCTTATCTGAACCGTATTGTGGTCAATTCTCTTATCGTCTAGTCTTCATTTCTCAGAAAGGTGAAAGAATAGAATATTACTTGGCTGCGATTCGGAGTGTGACTATGCGGACTCATAAAGCATCACAAAAGCAATCTTCTGCTTCTAATCCTTTGGTATCTCGTCCCTTTGTTGTGCAGCCCAAACCAGAGGATAGTATGAAATCGCCAGAAACTCAGGGATGTGAAAGCCAAATACCACATTTCACTATTTTCAACCCAGAAGGTGAGCAATCACCTGTGCAACCTAAATTAGCTATCAGCGCACCAGGGGATCAATATGAACAGGAAGCAGATCAAAGGGCGAAACAGGCGGTAAAAATGATAAGTTCCCCCGCTTCTGCCTACCCAACTCAAGGACAGCAAAAGCAGATTTTCACCCCATTGAAGAATCAGATCAAAGCTTTTCCAACAGATCAGAATATAGTCGTAGCACAGAGGGTAAAGAAAACCCCTCCTTCGGGTGGGACGGAGATAGATGTGGAAGAACTTGATGATGATTATTTACCTAACTGTGTTGACAACGGTAACTTAAATAGGAAAGGATATCGGCGTAGTGGCGGTATAACAAACGGATGGAATGACACTGACCTATTTTACGCTGATGGAGACGGACCTCTGGTGCAGATTACGATAAAAATGGTGAACGATTACTGGGATTCTCGATACGAAGGGTTTGAGAAGCTTAGTGGCCCAGATTGGACAAAAAACTGCGAAGATTATGCCAAGGAATACTCTGGATTTGGTGGCAAGATAGGTGATTACAAGGATTCAGAGGAGTTGGCTGGGTTAATTCAGGATAATGGAAAGTATGTATTACAACTAAGTTTTCATTGGATGAGTGTACAAAAAACTGGTGAAGATTCAATTACGATACGGCAGAAGGACGGTGAAAGTGCGGTTTATGAAAAGACTTTCAACTTGAAGGACGGCTTGGCATATATTTTAGGAAAACGCTCTGCTGGCGGAACGGTATATGCCACCTCGTAGTATGCTTTAAAGAAGTAACGCACCGAATCAAGCACCAGTGCTATCGCACCTAAACTCCAGTAGAAAACTTTGCCGCTCTACAAAAAAATCGCTCTCCTACTTCTCTATCATTACATCTTGGGTACTACCCAGAAAAGTAAGGAAGGAACTGGCAAAAAGTGCAGCTTGAGTGCGATCGCGCAAGTTCAATCGATTTAAAATACTGGTAACGTGGTTTTTTACAGTCCTTTCAGATATGTAAAGTGCTTGGGCAATTTCACGATTGCTAGCTCCACAAGCAATTAATCGCAATACCTCCCGCTCTCTAGGCGAAAGTTTTGCTAATTCAGGAGGAATGGCTGAATTAACAGAATAAGCAGGCCTTTGCTGTGCCATTGCTTTCTCAAAAAGGCCGGGACCAAGATGGGTGTGTCCATGATAGACTGCCCGAATTGCCAGTGCTAAATCCTCCGATGAGGTATCTTTGAGCAAATAACCCTTCGCGCCAAAGCTCATTGCCTGGGAAACATATTCTTCATCATCAAAGGTAGTCAAAATCAGAACCTGAGTTGACCCAAAACATTGGCAAATTTGCTTTGTTGCTGCTACGCCATCCATTACAGGCATTCGTACATCCAACAATACTACATCCGGTTGTAGAGATGTTCCTTGCAGAGACTCAATCACCTCTAGGGCTAGTTGACCATTTTCAGCCTCTCCTACTACCTGTAGGTCTGGTTTAGATTCTAATAAGCTTTTGAGTCCTTGGCGAATGATCATCTGGTCGTCTACCAGCAACAAGCGAATCATGGCAGAAACTTCCTCAGTGGAATATTAACAGTTACACGGCAACCTCTTCCCATTTCGCTTGCTAGCCTAAAGTTACCTTCCAGGGCTAACGTTCTTTCTCTCATTCCCTGCAACCCAAAACCAGTGGTATTTTGTTCTGGATTGAAGCCTTTACCATTATCTTCAATTAGCAGATGTAAGTATTCAGGTGTTGTTTGCAATTTAAGAGTAACTTGCGTCGCATGACTGTGTTTGGAAATGTTCGTTAAGGCTTCTTGGATAATACGATAGATAGCAGTTTTAACTTCAATCGTGACTGATTGTGTCAGGTCAATTGTGCTGTCTAGGGTGATATTCGTCCTGTTGCCAAAGTCTTCAATTAGGCTGGTAAGGGCTGATTCTAGGTTTTTCGCCTGTAAAGGGTCAGACCGCAGGGTTGAAATTGATTGGCGAATTTCTTTCAAAGCTATTGATGCTAATTGCTTGGCTTCGCTCACAAAAACTTGGGTTTTGTCTGGGTTGGAGTGACAAAATAATAAAGCATTTTCTAATTGAATACTTTGAGCCGTCAAGGCATGACCCAAGGAATCATGAATTTCGCGGGCTATGCGGTTACGCTCCTGTAAAGTTGCTTGATCTTCTATGCGTAAGGCGTATTGATGTAACTGATTATGGGCAAGTGTTAGTTTTTGCCGACTTTGCCGTTCTGCTAGCAACGCATTTACCAGCATCAAAACAAATACCAATACCAATCCAAACAAAATTGTCGTGTTGATATTACTAATAATAAACCAAATCCTAATCTGGTTGAGGGTTACAGGTCTGGGTTGTGTCAGTTCCAGTTGAATCGCTGGAAGATCCTTTACCGAAATTACCAGTGATAACAAGAAAGAAAGAAAGACCAATCCTGTAGATAGCAATCGTCCCGTTGGTTGAAAAATTAGGCAACTGCGGATAACGACAATTAGATAAGGAGACAAAAAAGATATCCGCCAACTTCCCCAGGCAGTTACAAGCCAAATAATTCCTAGTTCCAGTGCGGTGTAAAGCCATTTACTCGCAGTTGTACCCCTTGGCAACCGCAACCCCATAAACCCAAATCCAATAATGCAGATGATGTTTAGCAACCAAGAGTAAGGCAGCAACTTTGATGTCTGAGAAGATTCTGCTAATAGCGTTCCTAAATATGGAAGACTTTCCCACGGTAGCTCACCCAGAATTGTAATTACCAACAAAATCCATTCCAGGTAAAGCAGTAAACGAAAAGGATGGGTTTTAACTTGCAGAAGGCGGTTCACAGTGTTTGCGGCTTCAGAAAAGGTTCTTAGTTCATCTGTACGCGATGGAAGTTTATTCTTACTAGAAACTTGTGTTGCAACTTTATCCGAAGACTTTATTACCAAAGCACTGAAAAAAATAGGACTTTGGTACTAAAAACTTTGGGAATTTAGATCCATGTAGCAAATATACGCAAGCTCGTACTATTAAGACAATCTTGAACAAAATAGTGAGGCAAAGCGTACTAATGCAAACTTTACCATTCTGTCGGGTAAAGAAGCAAAACCCCTGGATTTTTGGAGTCCTGGTACTTGGAGTATTGGGAACTACCACGACAGTTTACTTGAAGACCCAAAAAACTGCTTTTAAGCAAGATATAACTAGCCAAACCATAATGGTGCAAACCAAAGATTGGGTAGTCCAAATCCAAGCCAACGGGGTGGTGCAGGCAATACAAAAAATCAACCTCAGTCCGGAAGAGTCTGGACGCATTGCTCAACTGTATGTGACGGAAGGCGATCGCGTCCAGAAAGGACACATTATTGCCCGCATGAGTGGTGAGCGCATCCAAGCGCAGGTCAATCAGTATCAAGCATTCCTATCAAAAGCGCAGGCTGACTTAGAGCTAAAGCGTTCTGGAACTCGTGCTGAAGAAATTGCTGAGTTAAAAGCCAGGGTTGCTACAGCTCAAGCATCTGTCGCCGCAGCCCAAGCAAGGCTGAACCATGCCACAGAAGAACTCAAACGCAATCAAATGCTAGTTCAAGAGGGTGCAATCTCCCGGAATGCTTTTGGAGAGGTTATGGCTAAACAAGGGGAAGCTAAGGCAAATCTGGAAGCGGAACTAGCACGACTTAAAGAACAGCAACAGAGTTTGAACAAAGCTAAAAATGGACTGCGCCCTCAAGAAATCGCCCAAGCAGAAGCTGAGGTAGCCCAGGCCAAAGCGCAACTGGCTTTTTATCAAAGTCAGCTCAACAACACTGTGATCCGTGCGCCTTTTACGGGCATCATCACCCGTCGCTTTGCTCAAGAAGGAGATTTCGTTACACCCACCACCTCAGCCTCTTCTAGTGAAGGAGCAACATCTGCCTCCATTGCTGAACTCTCTAGTGGCTTAGAAATTGAAGCCAAAATTCCTGAAGCTACCATTTCTAAAATTAATTTAGGTCAAACCGTAGATATTCAAGCAGACACCTATCCCAACGAAACTTTTCAAGGGCGGGTGAGCTTGATTGCCCCTAGAGCAGTGCAGGAAAATAATGTTACCTCCTTTCGGGTGAAAGTGGCACTTTCTACCGGGCAGACAAAGCTGAAATCAGGCATGAATGTGAAATTAACGTTCTTGGGAGAGCCAATCAAAAATGCTGTGGTGATTCCCTTGGCTGCGGTTGTGACTCAGCCTAATGGTCAAACTGGCGTATATGTAGCTGATGAACAAAATCAGGCCAAATTCCAAGTAATTAAGGTGAGTGCAACGAGTGGCGATCAAGTGCAAGTATTAACAGGATTGGAAAAGAGCGATCGCGTGTTTATATCTCCCCCCAGCACTGAAAAGATTGACGGCATAGACACTGTGGAATTTTAGTTAATTATGAATCTACTTGAAAGTACCAATATGGCAGTCAAAACATTGACTGCAAATAAACTCCGTAGTACGCTCACCATGCTAGGAATTATAATTGGTAATGCTTCTGTGATTTCGATGGTTGCCATCGGGCAAGGCGCACAGCAGTTTACCCAGCAAAAGTTAGAGTCTTTTGGGCCAAATCAACTCTCTGTTTTTCCTGGTAACGAAAATACGCAGGGATTAAGCACTGAAGTTGCACAACTGGTTTTAGCAGATGCTCAGGCCATAGCAAATATTGCACCCGCCGTCCGGGAAGTTGCGCCGCAGATTAGTAGCCATTTGCAATTATCCCGTCAAGGACGCATCAGTCAAGTAAACGTGACAGGTACGACACCGGGAATTCTCTACGTCCGAAATCTACGTGTTCGCCAAGGACGCTTTTTTGAAAACTTTGAATTACAGCAAAATGCCCCAGTTGTGATTTTGGGGTCAGCAGTTGCAGATAAACTCTTTGGTAGTGAAAATCCGCTTGGTCAGCCAGTGCAGATGAATAACTTAAGTTTTCAAGTGATTGGCGTAATGCAAGCCAAAGGTGCTTTCATGGGTGCAAATCCTGATGAGACAGCCTACGTCCCTATTACTACTATGGCATTTCAGTTAACAGGAAGGCGATCGCCATTAGGCATTCCCATTGACTACTTAGAACTTTCTGCCCAGGATCGAGCTAGTATCCGAGCAGCAGCTTTCCAAACCACCAACATTCTCACCCGCAGACGTGGCAAGAAAGACTTTATGGTTGCCGCCAACAAGTCAGTTCAAGACTTAGTGAATCAGGTGACGGGAGCTTTGAGTTTAGTCTTGGCATCAATAGCGGGTATCTCCCTGGTAGTTGGTGGTATCGGCATCATGAATATTATGCTAGTCTCTGTCACCGAGCGTACCCAGGAAATTGGACTACGCAAAGCAATAGGGGCAACTGAACAGGCAATCCTCACCCAGTTTTTGATTGAAGCAATTATCCTCTCAGTCGCAGGTGGCTTAGTAGGAACAGGTATAGGCGTAGGTGGCGCACTCATAGTTGGGATGTTCACCCCTTTGCAACCATCAGTACCGGTGGGATCAATTTTACTAGCAGCAGGCGTTTCCGGCAGCATTGGTTTAATTTTTGGTGTTGCACCAGCACGACAAGCTGCGCGACTCGATCCCATTACTGCGTTAAGAGGAGGGAATTAAGCAAATAGTTAAAACTCTCAAAAAGCAAAGCCCTGTTTATACCGTCAGCAATTTTCTAAAACGATGTTCAAAATTATTCACTTCACGGAAAGGTTTACCAGCAACTTCTACCCATGAATGTGCTCCAATTGGTTCAGTAGCCACACCTACACACCAAGTTGACGATAGACCTTTAGTTAGAGCGAAAAGCATAAATGCCAAAGATAATTCTAAACATGCTACTCTTCCCAATAAAAATAAGTTGGATTTACGCACTGCTGCCCAAGCAATATCAGCTTCATGAGTTGTGATTTCCCGTGAACAATGACCCTTCATTGGCCTGAGAATTTTACAAATTCTGAACAAGCTTAGACAACGTACAGCTATGTATGCAACTATGACAGTCAATAAACCTATTAAACGGTCTTTACAACTCAAGTTTATATTAATAGTTGTTAATGACACTTGATCGTCCATAATACTTTCCTCAATTTTAAAACTTATAAAGTCAAATTTTTCCGCAGTAGACAGCATCATATTTACTTTCCTTTGATTGAAGAATTAACATTATTAAAACCAAAGGAAAGTAAATATTAATAAATATTTCTCCCTGTTTCAAGTAGTCCTGCTTTCATAAAATCGTTCACAAGAAACTCCATATCTTTTTTAAAATCATCTGAGTAACCTTCATATAAATATGAAAGCTCTTCTATTGCCTCTTCAAATGAACCTAATTTTGTTAGTAACTTCCAAAATTCAGCCGCACTATCATTCAAAGTGTAGTAACGATTTTTTTGAGAATCTAATAAAATTGCACTTTCTTCAAAAAAAGTCGTGGAAACATATACTGGAACGTGTAATTTTTCCATCATTTACCTTCCTATCTAATAGACCTATTGCCAAATCAAAGCGTAAACTTTATTCTTCTATTTACAGTGATCTCTGCTAATTCTCTTCTACCCAGAAACTTCTATGATCATTTTCCAAGCGACGCAACCAGAGTTCAAGCGATAGGGTTTGAGTAAAAAGCGGTGAGTTCCCAAAGAATCCCATGTTGAAATGTTGCATAGCATTTTCTAATTCTCTTATTTTTATTAGCCCCATATCAGCTAATAAAGAACTTTGGAATATTTCTTTGATAATGTTCCTATTATCTCGCAAACCAATGAATTCATCAGTTGTATAATCCCCTTTTGTATTACGGGCAAAAATACTCTGTGGCAAATCTCGGTGAAGTGCTTTAGGTAATAGTGGTTTATATATAAATGGGCTAATTCGTTCTTCTGGGTTTGCAGAGAGACAAGCATCTATAACTAATGTATCAAGATAAGGTGATTCTAAATTAACATCATAAATTTCATACAACTGGTGTCCAATTCTGGCATTTAATCCATTTAATTGAAGTATAGATATAAATTGATGTTCACCCACAGAATCTGCAAAAGGTGTTGCGATTTGTGCCCATTTTTGTAGTTCATCTAAAACTAAGTTGACAGAATCATTTGAATGCCAACTAGCAATTTCAGGAAGTAAATCCCATCCTAGAATTTGATCAATAGGCTGCTTGAGCTTAAATGCTTGAAGTGCTAAATCTCCAGTCTTTAGTTTTCTTGCTCCTTCAAATAACCAGTCTTGATATGAAGTAAAATTGTGCTTTATAACCTTACTCATTAGAGTAAATGGGGAAAAATTTCCGAGTCGAGACCACCCATAAACATGGTGAAAAAATTTTCTTATTCGTGCCTGTCTTAACAGATCCACACAATAAGAATAACAACCTGAAAGCACTGCATCTCCACCGTCTCCATCTATATGAAGTTGAGAACTTAAGGAACTGATAATTTTGCTCCTGTGCAGGATTTGTGCTGTGGCTAAAGATACTGGACTTGGTGCATCTGTTAGAGGTACTAATTCTAAGTTACTATACTCAGTAGGAATTTCATCACCCTCAATCATTAAGGCATTTAGATTTGAATAAAGACTAGCTGCGTGCTGGGCATATTCTACATCTGACGATTGGGTAGCACTAACAGTTTTATTAGTTACTGTGTATAACTTCTTATCCTGCTTTGCTAAAGTTTTTGCAGCTATTAGAGCTAAAGTGGTTGAATCAAACCCACCGCTCAAGTCGCTAGTTATATTGCCATATAAACCAACTCGCCCTTCCACAGATGTTAGCAACTCTTCACGCAACTGTTCGGCTGCTTCAGAAAAACTTTTGTATTTTTGTGTTCCATACCAATACCGTTTACATATTGGTTTCCCCTTTGAAATGTGTAAATAATGACCAGGGGGAATAGGTTGTACGTGACAGAAGGGAGTGCGATTCTGTACTAAGCTGAGTGTCACCATACCTGAGAGATAAGTGGCAAGCCAAGACTTATCTACTTCTGCCTTAAGCAGTTGTTGTAAAGGTATCGCCAGTGAAGAGTAAACTATACAAGAATTATAAATCGTATAAAATGCAGACTTAATGCCAGCCGCATCTACAAATACATATGTATCGGCATCATCTTGAACAATCAGGTTATAACTACCTGGCAATCTCATGAGTTGACTATACTCATTTGCTTTGACAGCATTACGGAACAATTGAGCCAAAGTTTCATGAGGTGCAAGGCAAGTACCAATAATAGCTAACCGCACAGAACCTTCAAACAGCGTGATAATTTGCTGTTTTTTCCAAGAGCCACAAACCCAAAGAGAACTTGACGTTTTCCAAAGTAATTCACCATCAATGGGATTCGGAAGAGTTGCTAGAGAACTAACACTTTCTGGAACAAAGCCACAAAACCAACGTTTCATAAGTTTTCTATGTTGTTTGATTATTAAATTTCACCAGTTAGTTCAGAAAATCAAAGAGCTTAATCTTGAAAGTTGATTATCATTTTTGTAGGTTGGTGATATCGTAAATTCAGCAATTTTAAGCATCTTGTTGAAGAAAAGGGTGAATTTAAGCCAAATGTGATTAACTCTTATCTTCACCTTAGTATTTGTCAAATTACTGCCACAATTTAGTGGCTACAGATTACGGAATTCTTCTGCGCCCGAATGCCGCATCTCTTTTCGACCCAATAGTACCTAATGTTGCTATAACAGCATTACCCATGTCAATGAATTGAGGCTTATAGTATTCCTTTTTGGTGACATTTGTAGTTTTCATTTGAAAAATCTCCAGAATTTTTGTGGTTTTTGTATGGTTGAATTTATCAACCATACTATTAACTTAAAGCTTTAACAGCACAGATTACGGAATTAATCTGCGACCGAATAAGCCATCTCTTTTCCACCAAATAGTACCTAATGTTGCTGTAACAGCATTACCCATGTCAATGAATTGAGGCTTATAGTATTCCTTTTTGGTGACATTTGTAGTTTTCATTTGAAAAATCTCCAGAATTTTTGTGTTTTTTGTGTGGTTGAATTTATCAACCACACTATTAATTTAAAGCTTTATAAACATAGTATCAATGGAAATTATTATGATTAAATAGGATATTTATTCGGTCATATTGAGAGGATTTATGTAAATTAAGAAAGTCCATTTCAAAGGGAACAGGGAAACCACTCCTGAAGAAGTGAGATTGAAATAAGGAATTCTTTTCTTTTTTCTGCAAGACGCTGTGCGAACGTATTTTATATCTCGAAAAAAGTAATTATTTAAACTGAGCTTCAAATCCGAACTAAAGTTTTCTTTCCCTGTTGCCTGCGATGCACTAAGCTTGTCGTTCGCCTAAGCTTCCCGCAGGGAACGCAGAGAAGTGTTGCCCATTCCCTATTCCCTAGCCCAAAGGGCTTTGTAATGGTATCCTGTAAGTAGAAAAAATACTAAAAGCAGCATATAGAAACCGTACAGTAAGGTCTCTATATGCTGCTGTAATCAGGTTGACTCTGCTGAATTGAATTAAGTCGAGATCAGAGGCAAAAAGTTACATCAAATTGTTTGAACACTATATTGCTGGGCTTGCATATTCCAAAGCGTGGCGTACTCGCCGCCATGTCGCAAAAGTTCCTCATGAGTTCCTTGTTCAATCAGCCGTCCACCCTTCAAAACTAAGATGCGGTCAGCCATGCGTACTGAAGCCAGGCGGTGGGTGATTAAAAGTGTTGTCTTACCTTGAGCTAGTTCCACAAAGCGGCGGTAGACCTCATATTCGCTACGAGGATCAAGGGCAGCAGTAGGCTCGTCAAGGATTAGTAGTTGGGCTTTTTCTCGCATGAAAGCGCGGGCGATCGCTAACTTTTGCCACTCTCCTCCAGAAAGTTCTGTCCCCCCAAATTGCTTGCCTAAAGGAGTTAACTCTGCTTGAGGAAACTTTTCAACCAGTTCAGCAATACCAGCTTTTTTAATTGCCCGCCTGAAGCATTCTGAGTCATCCAGTGCGGCAATATCTCCCAAAGCAACGTTCTCTCCCAAGGTGAGTGCATAGTGGCTAAAATCTTGAAATACCGCAGCAATATTCTGTCGCCATCCATCCAAGTTTAATTCCCTCAAGTCCACACCATCGACCAAAATAGCTCCCTCTGTAGGGTCGTATAAACGTGTCAGCAGCTTTACTAGCGTGGTCTTACCTGCCCCATTTTCCCCTACCAAAGCTACGGTTTCTCCAGGTTTCAAAGAAAAGGAAACATCTACCACAGCTGACCGATGATCTGGATAGCAAAAGTGTACCCTGTCAAAGGTGATGCCGGATCGCATGAGAGCAGGTACTGGTTGACCAGGAATGCGCACAGGCATGATTGCTTGGCTTTCTATGAACCCAAAAAACTGCTGCATATATAGTAGAGTTTCAAAGGTAGTTAAGGAGACAGCAATACACTGTTCGAGATTCTGTTGGAGGTAAGCTAGTGATTGTACGAAAAGAAGTACACTTCCTGGACTAATTTCTCCTCTAAAAGCTTGCTGCACCACCCAATAAAAGGCAAAGCCATTCCCCAAAGCAGTCATTACAGACAAACGCGCCGCCCAAAAAGCTTGTTTACCCCGCAAATGGCGCATAGTTTGATGCAAAGACTGAAATTCTTTGACATATCGATTAATAAACAAGGAACCAAGCCCAAACAAGCGTACTTCTTTGGCGTAGGTATCAGTAAGCATGACTGACGAATAGTATTGCATCCGCCGAGCTTCTGGACTTTTCTCATACATAGCTCCCCAAATGATCATTTCATACTGGAAGGAAACATATATCTGAGGGATGGTTGTAATAATAATTACAAACGGAATCCAAAACCCAAGTGGCAATAGCAGCACCACCATAGTTACCAAGGTGAACAAACTGCTGCCTCCCTGAGCCAAATTGCCAATAAAACTCATTGGCTGGTATTTGACTTGTTCTTGGAGAAGCCGTAGCTCGTCATAAAACTTTTGGTCTTCAAAACGGTTCAAGTCAGGAAAAGTGTCAGCTTTACGCATCAATAGCAAGTTAATGTGAGCTGTTAGCTTTTCGCCCAAATTTCCCTGAATTGCGGACATCCAAGGTCGCAGGAGAGCTTCTAGCAGCAAAGCCCCCACCCATGCTGCTACCAAGCTAGCAATAAGTACAACGCTAATTTCCTTACCTTCGTTTAAGGCTATTGCTACTGTATCTACCACTTGCTTGGTAATCCAAACGCTGATGGCGGGAACTATTCCCTGCAACATCACCGCAGCCACCATCAAGACTGTTTCTCTGGGTGCTGCTTTCCATAAAAATGGTAGAGAACGGCAGAAAGTTTTTGTGTAGCTACGTACAACGTCCCATACTTCTCTAAACATAAAAATTATTACAAAGTAAGCTAATGTGTATGCAACGCCAAATAACCCTACTAGGAGCGATCGCTTAGGTCAACAATATATGCGTTAAAGTATTCAGCTTAAGTGTTGCCACAACCTATTTCAATGGAAAATTTTGCGCTGAAGTAGGACATTCTTAATGTTGCTGAATACTAATCTAACTGCGATGCATATTTCTCCACATTTTTGGAGTTGTACTGTGGATCTTCCGAAATTGGCGGATGAAATGACCTGGATCTGGATAGCCTACTGCCGCAGCAATTTGATTTACAGGTTGGTCAGTATTTACAAGCAAGGAGTGTGCCTGTGCCATCCGGCGTTGGACAATCCATTTGTATACTGTTTGTCCTGTTTGGCATCTCACTAGGTTGGTTAAGTAAGTTGGAGAGTAACCAGCTGCTTGTGCTACGTCATAGAGGGTAATCGGCTGATGATAATTAGCTTCAATGAAGTCGAAGACTATTTTGAGTTTGGGTACAGACGGCAAGATCGAGTTTGGGATGGAGGAAGTTGCAGTATCAGTACATGAGGTGAGAAACCTAATAGCAATAATACCTTCAGCAGTGGCCTCTAGAGTTGCTTGAAGTATAGAAAAAGACTTTTCAATTTCTGTCTGTGTTCGCTGGTGCAAATCTTCTTCACAGCATAATTGCTCGTTAACAGCACTTAACTCAGCCAAAAGCTCTTGCACTTTCAACTCTAGCTCTGTACTGGTTCTGTGTAAGCCTAATAAAGTCTGCATTTCATTAAATCCTTGACTAAACTCTCAGAATCATCTTTTTGTTAATCTTTTACTTCTATGTTCTGAATTTGAATTCCCTCACTGACTACATACGTTAGACAGATGTTTTTATGCACTATCTGCTTTTAACGACGGGTAGTGTTCATATTTGCCGTTAAAAGCAGATGCAGCAATAATTAAATGATTTGTTACGCGAGTTTGACCACAAGTTCAATGTCTTAGACCGGGATGTTTTAGAGATTAAATCCAGTTTGAAGCTACCCAAGCATGATTAACTCGTTGGGGATTCATCACAACCATCCTGATGCGGCTGCTGATTTTCTAATCTATTAGGATTTACGCACAAATTACGGAATAACGTTCGCGTAGCCCATACCACAGAGGCACAGAGAACACAGAGAAAGAAGGATTTGAGGAGTTTTTGCGTAAGTCCTGTCTATAACAGAGTTTTGTTGTCTAAGGTTGATGGGGATATGCTTAGGATACCGCAAGCAAAAGCGATCGCCATTGTCAAATTCCATGATCTTGGGCAAAATTTGTTTTTAGTAGTTCTGTGGCTTCACCTGTCACCTATCATCTGTCCCTTATCCTTGCCATGAACATTCCCAGGATGGTAACGTCTACAAGTCCGCACAGAGTAAAAAGGGTTCTCACATCATGAAGCGCAGACACCAAGTAGCCTCACTGATTAGTCTTACTTTAATCTCTGGCTACCTTGTACCACATTCTGCTATCATCGCCGCACCACCGAGAAGCCCAGACAAAACGGTCAACTGTGAGATTTTAGTTGTAGGTGGCGGACTTTCTGGTGTAGCTACAGCTTATGAGGGTTTGTTAGCCGGAAAAAGAGTTTGCTTAACAGAAATTACTGACTGGTTAGGAGGACAAATTTCTTCGCAAGGGACATCTGCATTGGATGAACGGCCAACTCAACGCAGTCGCCAGTTTTATTCTCGTGGTTATTTGGAACTGCGTAACCGCATCCAAAAGAAATATAGTCAACTAAACCCTGGCGATTGTTGGGTAAGCGATTCCTGTTTTTTGCCTGCTGATGCTCATACCATTCTGGCGCAAATGCTCAAAGATGCAGAAAAAAAGGGTAAAGGCAAGTTGGAATGGTTTCCCAATACGGTAATTAAAGAACTGGGAGTCTCCAAGAATAATACTAGTACAGGTGGGCAATTAATTAATAGCGCGATCGCTATCCAACATCAACCAGCGAAAGGCGCACCTCCCCTAAACACCTTTCCCCTATCGCAAACTATTGACGATGCTTATCGCTACAACAACTCGTCTCGGTTTACTAAAAGTATTATTCGCCTAGTTCCCAAGCAAACCAAAGGTAATATTCCCTGGTATGTTGTAGACGCTAGCGAAACCGGAGAAATTATTGCTTTAGCTGATGTTCCCTACCGTCTAGGTATTGATGGGCGTTCCTTCCTAGAACCTTCATCTTCTAGCACCAGCAATGAACCCTATTGCACACAAGGCTTTACCTACACCTTTGCAATGGAGGCTACGAAAGAACCGCAGCCGCAGAAAATGCCGCCATTTTATCTACAATACTCTCCCTACTTCAGCTATGAGTTAGAGCGGTTAGCCAATTTTGATTTAGTTTTTACCTATCGCCGCATTTGGAGTCCAAACAAGGGACAACCCACGACATTTAGAGGGGTGAATTTTACCGCCCCCACCCCAGGGGATATATCCATGCAAAACTGGACTTGGGGTAATGACTATCGTCCTGGGACTGCGAAAGATAACTTAGTTTACACTCGCCAGCAGTTACAAGGCACAGGACAATTAAAACCAGGCGGTTGGATGGGTGGACTGAGAACCGAGACTTTCCGCAAAGCTGAAGAACACGCCCTGTCTTACTATTACTGGCTAGTAGCTGGAACAACCGACTCTCAACTAGGGAAAGGTGTAAAACAGCAACAAACCAATAACCGCTTTTTATCAGGGTTAAATTCCCCGATGGGGACAGTGCATGGTTTATCCAAATATCCTTATATGCGGGAAGGGCGGCGTATCATCGGCCGTCCTAGTTGGGGACAACCAGGAGGTTTTACTATTTGGGAGATTGATATTTCCCGTCGCAACTACAATGATGAATATTACCGCAAAACCCTGCCAGCCAATATGTATCGCCAGCTAAAAGCAGCCTTGGCAGGTTTAGAAGCGACATCGGTAATTTCCGGTCAAATTTCCCCAGATAAAGCCATGCGCCGCACCCGTTCCACTATTTTCCCCGATGCTGTGGGTATTGGTCACTACGCCATTGACTTCCATCCTTGCATGACGAAAAGCCCTCCAGAAGCACCGGGTAATACAGAACGACCAGGGGAAAGACGAGGCGGTGGACAGGCTTATCCCTTCCAAATTGCACTGAGGGCAATGATTCCCCAAAAAGTTGACAATTTAATCGTCGGCAGTAAAAGTATTGCTACCAGTCACATAGCGGCTGCTGCTTATCGGGTTCACTCCTTTGAATGGTCTGCTGGCGCGGCGGCGGGAACTGTTGGAGCTTTCGCCCTCAAAAACAATGTTGCACCTTACCAACTAGTAGACGATTTACCCAAGCCAGAACCGCAACTGCAAGCCCTAAAACGTCTATTAGAAAAGAATGGCAACCCTACCGCTTTCCCTGATACTTCCATTTTTAATCAAAACTGGGAGGATTGGAGGTAATCATTTTATTGGCTATGTGGACAAAAATATCCCCGACTTTTCCAAAAAGTTGGGGATATAATTTCCTGACCAAAAATGATCAATATGATTTGTACAGGAAAAACTATGAGCAAATATAGAATCTTAAACCCAGACCAGAGCTATACTTTCAGCCAATATTTTCAACTACCAAACCCAACATTAGAGATTTTGGCTGAATTTGAATACAGCTATGAGCGGACAAATTTAGATTTACCGAGGTATGCTGAGGAAATAAAATATTTAGACTTTTTGCAAGGATACTTGCAACGTAATATTAGACTTTTTAATCCTGTTACTGAAATATCAATCAGAGAATTTTTAATTGCTCCTATTCTGGCTGAAGTGTGCGACCAAACAAACGCTGAGTTATATAGTGAATATCCTATTAATGTAGGTGAAAAACTTAAAGGCACATTAGATTATTACTTGCGTAAATTTAACTCCTTATTGGTACTTGAGGCCAAGCAATCAGATATCAGAAGGGGGTTTACGCAATTAGCAGTCGAATTAATAGCCCTAGAAAAGTCTGTTGACAATGAGTCAACTATCTTATATGGAGCAGTTACTAATGGAGATGATTGGAAATTTGGTACTCTCAACCGGGAAAATCAACTGATTTCAGAAGATATTAAACTGTATCGTGTTCCTGAAGGCTTAGAAGAATTAGTCCGAGTGCTTGTAGGTATCCTTTCCTATCATGGTTAAAGACAAGACAAAAGTTGGGTTTCCTCAATCCCCAGTCCCCAGTCCCCAGTCTCCTAACATAGATTAAACTAGTTAGTTGTAATGTAGTTTTGTAAAATTCCGTTGGTTAACTGCTCTTATGGTCACAATACGTTCAGCAGTGGTCTTTGCTATGGGTACAGCACCAACTGTCACTCCAGAAAAAACGAGTCAAACCGTCCGTAAGACTTATCCGAATTATAAGGTGATAGTTTTAAATGATGACTTCAATACTTTTCAACACGTCGCTGAATGTTTGATAAAGTATATTCCAGGTATGACTAGTGATTTGGCTTGGGATTTGACTAATCAGATACATCATGAAGGGCAAGCAATTGTCTGGGTAGGCCCTCAAGAACCAGCAGAATTGTATCATCAACAGCTGCGTCGGGCTGGGTTAACAATGGCCCCATTAGAGGCGGCTTAATAAATATTATGGGCAAATCCAGCGCAGACACTCCAAAAGCCAATACTCCCAAAGATGGTAGATTAGTCTGGAATCATTCTACTCACCTCCCTGGTTTGATCCCAATTTTAGAGCGTCTCTGTCAACAGAATGGGATTCAAACCATTACACCAGGGGTAATTGGCAGAGTCAGAGGCCACGCACCCAAGATGCAATTGCGTGTGTCTGTACCCATTCGTGGTGGTTACAAAGTCATTGCTAGACAGGGTAAGACAGTCCAAGAGGTGTTTATCCTGACAGTTCATGCTCAGGATAAACTTGAAGAAATGATTGCGATCGCCATGAAACAATGAAAAAATAAATGTTGGCTATTGCCTATTCTTCAACTCGGTGTACTGCAAATTTATGTAGCGGTAAACTCAAAATACACGAGAAGGTTAAAAAATATGACAATGCTGTCGTTATTTTTAACGTCATGAGTACAGGCTCATAATTGTGGAAGACCATCTTTTCTAGCCCAAACGCTACACAATAAACGAGCCAATAAGTAAAGCTCATTCTGAACAAAATTATCTCTGTTTCTTGCTGCTCATCATTTTTCGTATCTTGGCAATTCCACAGTAATCCTAAGCCAATAATACAAGCCACAAATGATACGGCAACTACAAACTCATGACACAATAAATTGCTTGCGTGCATTTGTATTTATTCCTATCTTTTGCCATTGAAATTCAGTCTAAAGGAATATTCTTGACAATCACTAAAAAGAGTTACAAACTGCAATACAACAATGCAATTTCTGTTAACAAATGCAACGATAAATATATTAATTTTACTAAATGGGGAATTGGGCAATTCAATGAGTGGAGTTTGGATTGGGATTTAATTTCATGACCACAGCGATCGCATTTGTTACCAGTCAAGTTGTGTTCGTCACCAACGCATATAGCGGTTCTCGCTTTAGTGAGGTACAAGAACCTAGAAAAAAATCTGACTTGTGTATACACCGTAAACTTCTTGAACGAGGATATTTTTGTTTGTGGCTGATGATTTGTGCTTTTTTCTCTGTTGAGAAACTGTTATGCTCAGGAAAATAGGTATAATCTCGTAATATTATTGTTAACTTATGGAAGCAGTAACATTGACGGCGGCGGCTGTTGTATCTCTGGTTTTTTCCGAAGCGTTGAAGGAAGGCGGAAAAGCTTTAGGAAAAGGGGTTTCCGAACAATTTGGTCAACTATTGAGTGCAATTCGGCAGAAATTCCAAGCGGCGGGTACGGAAGGAATACTCAAACGAGCTGAAGAAAATCCTACAGAGAAAAATCAAGCTAAGTTTCAAGATGAACTCGAAACACAAATGGAGGAAGACACAGACTTTGCTAATAAGTTGCAAACACTGATGAAGTCGCTACAAGCTAATGAAACGATTAATCAAATAGTCCTCAAGGGAGTCAAGGTAAAGGGTAAGGCGAAGATCGGCGATATAGATTTGACAGCCACTAGAGAAGGTGCAGTGAATCAAGAGGCAGTGGTTGATGCTGAATTTGGAGATGATCTTGACCTTGGCAATGTCAATATGAAGGCTTAGAATTATGAGCGAAAATCGCCCTAATCCTGAGCCAATAAGGCAGAACGCCTTTGAGAATGTTCAAGCCCGTGATATAAAAATTGGAGTTTTTAACCAGTCTATAAATCTGGGCAAAACTTCCAAAGCCATTGGTATTCCGCAAAATTTACCCCTGAGTGGAGTGGTGAAATTTGTCGGACGTGATGAAGAACTGGAAGAACTCGACAAACTATTGCAAGAAAATAACCAAGTAGCCATTGCGGCTATTTTGGGAATGGGTGGACTGGGTAAAACAGAACTCGCCTTGCAATATGCCATGACTCAGCGCGAAAACTACAAAGGTGGACTGTGCTGGTTACAGGCGAAAGTTGAGGATTTTGGGGTTCAAGTGGTGCGGTTTGCCAGAACTCAGCTTGATTTAAAGCCACCAGAAGAATTTGATTTACCTGCACAAGTACAATACTGCTGGCGGAATTGGCGTGAGGGTAATGTGCTGCTGGTGGTGGATGATGTTACAGATTACCAGCAAATCAGACCTTACCTACAGGGCGCATCTTCCAGATTTAAAGTGTTGATGACTACGCGCAAAAAGTTGGGTGCAGCTATCAAGCAATTATCTTTAGATGTATTACAACCAGATGCAGCATTGGAGTTGTTACGGTCTTTGCTGGCAGAAACACCAGGGCGAATTGAGAGAGAATTAGATGTAGCAAAACAGTTGTGCGAATGGCTGGGGTATTTGCCTTTGGGTTTAGAGTTGGTGGGGCGATATTTGGCGCGAAAACCGGATTTGTCCCTATCGGAAATGATGCAGCGTTTGGAGAAAAAGCGATTAGAACAACTCGCCCTTGTGAAGCCAGAAGCCGATATGACAGCACAACTGGGAGTGAAAGCCGCCTTTGAGTTGAGTTGGCAGGAATTAGCAGAGGATGATAAGTTATTAGGCTGTGTACTCAGTTTATTTGCAACCGCACCCATACCTTGGGAATTAGTAGAACAGAACTTAACAGAGGAATATGAAGATGAGTTAGAGGAAATTCGGGATGATAAATTATTGAATCTGCATTTACTCCAGCGCAAAGGTGAAGGAATCTATCAACTACATCCCTTACTGCGGGAATTTTTCCAATCTAAGTTTACAGGTTTAGAGCAAGCAGATGAATTTAAGCGATCGTTTTGTCAGGTAATGGTAGCAGTTGCTAAACAAATTCCTGAGACTCCTGTCCTTGAGGAAATCAACGCTGTTTCCCTTGCAATACCACACATAGCTGAAGTAGCAAACAATCTCATTCAATACGTCAGTGATGAAGATATAATTTCGCCTTTCGTCGGCTTGGGTCTCTTCTATGAAGGACAAGGGTTATATACTCAAGCTGAACCTTGGTGTCAGCAGTGTTTATCAACAGTACAAGACCGCTTGGGAGACAATCATCCCTCAGTCGCCGCCAGCCTCAACAACTTGGCATTACTCTACAATGACCAAGGAAAGTACGACCAAGCCAAACCCCTGT